>NZ_NFJA01000116.1:0-10307 GCF_002159615.1 Bacteroides sp. An279 | reverse complement strand
TTACGCATAAAGTCATAGGTTTTATTAAGTTATTTCTTTCATTTACAAATTTAATAATTCTCTTGGCTTTATGCTATTTTGCTAGCACATTACAAACATAGGAACTAAATTGTCTAATCGTAAATGGGCTTATTTCAAAAGTTCTTCAATCGCATCTATAATCTTCTTTTCGGTCGTACCTTTGGCATATCCTTTTATTATTTTCCGAATCACAAGATTCTCATCTAACAAGAAAAAGAACGGCACAAAGCCACCCGTCTTATAATCTAAAATAATCTGTTCATTTCCGGACAAAAAAGTATAACCAACCTGATGGCGGCTTATATAATTCCGCACATTCGCTAACGGCTTGCCCCAAGAATCTATCGCAACCAACTGGAATTTATCTTTATCAAAACGCTTGTCCAATTCATTCAGAAACGGAATGGCAAGTTGGCATACCCCACACCCTATTCCCGTAAGATTGAGCAACGTCACCTTCCCTTTCAAAGAAGAAAGCGAAACCGAATCACCCTGCATATTCACCGCCGTCCAATCGGGTGCCGGTTTATCCGCTAATTTAAAAGGTTCTTCATCATATTTGTTCTTTTCGCCCATCCGTACCAACTCATACCCTTCAGGCACAAGCGCATATAAATCGAAATTCTTATCGGGCAAAGTATTCAATTTCACATTCGAACATTCATCTATACCGGAATTACTTCCACAAAGTTCTCTTTTGTATTTATAAGGAAGGCCTGTCTCTTTATCTATCCAGATTTCAAAAACCATTATCGGGTCAGCCATAAAAGACATTTCCGGAAAATGGAAAGGCTTCCCGAAGAATTCCACTTCCACTCCTTCGTCGATAGTCAATTTCAAATAATACTCCTTCTCTGTCTCCTTCACTTCCCGAGTAACGTTATCTTTCGTTTCCAACGTATAATGGATGATACTCGTCACATAATTGAAAAAAGGAGGTTGGATAAGCCTTACCGGAAGAAACTGATTGGAAAAATCATTTACCTCTGCTACTTTTTGATAACGGTTCATATATACTGAAACTGTTCCGTCATATCCCAATTCAAAGCGCGTTTGGTCTTCAGAATCCCATTCTAAAAAACTCGACCCGATGGTGGTATCTTGCGGATTGCGGTATTCTTCCACAAACACCTTGCTGACACTACTTGGCAAAGTATCTCCCGCCATCCAACCTTCACTATACAAGTCATACGTCGCCGACTTGACGCTTTCTAACTTACTCAATACTTCTCTCAGATACTCTTGTGCCTGAAGGGAACTGCCAGCCAGCAGGCACATTGCTAAAATAATCAGTGCTTTCATGTGTTGATGTTTTTAATGTTTTCTGCCGGCAAAAGAATAAGAATCCCAGCAATCGGACAAAAAAATTAGCTGAACTTTTTCTGAAATCTAAGTTTTTCGCTTATTTTGCTATCGGTTAGCATCGCATCTATGAAGACAAAAGAACTATATATCCTCGGCATCCTGAGTGCCATTATCGTTACGGCATTGTGTCTGTCTTTACAAGCAGGCGAAGAACGTATCCGGCAAGAAACGAACCATGCGTTCTGCGAAGCCACCGCCTGGCACTATACCGAACGGGTAGAACTGTTCCAGCATTTCACCCATCCCGACTTGAATCCCTATTCCGAATATTACATCACGGCTCCCGTCTACGACCGGAAGATAAAAAAATACCCCCTGCGTACGTGGAAAGACCGAACGGTGTTTGTCTTCAAAGACAGTATAGACGAAGTAAAGGCACGCCGTCTGCTTAACGAGCACATTCTTACTAATGTCCACCCGATAGATGCCGACAAACTGAACATCTTGTTCCGGGCACGGCTCGCAGCGCGAAACATCTGCGGACAGACTGGAACCATCTATTACAACGGACAAGAAAGACACTGCAGTTCCGACACGCTCAGTGCTTCTTCTGCCTATTCCACACCCGTTTACCGCCAGGATATCACGGGCGACATCCAGGCACAAGGATGGGTGGCATACGATACGGTCACACTGCTCCGCTACATCGACCGGCGTTTCTTCCTGCTCATAGCACTGATAGCTCTTGGCACCGCTATCTGTTATTACCTGCGGAAAAGAAGCAATGCCTCCCACATTTATCCAGACATTTCTGTCAATATGGAAAAGCAAGAATTAATCATTGATGGCATCCTCTGTCCGTTACCCAAGCTAGACCTCGCCTTGTTTTGCCTCCTGCTCCGAAAGAAAGGCAGGTGCGTGAGTCGCGGAGAAATCAAACAACGCTTCTGGAAAACCGACACCAATGCCGATGAAAAGATAGACACACATATCAAAATACTCCGGAAACACCTGAAAGGCTTTCCGGAGTATCAGATAGTGACCGTACGTGGGCAAGGCTATTACCTATCGGTCAAAAAAGAACCCTGACATTAATCATCGGGCAATTGATGCGAGACATATACCAGCGCATCGCACAAGGCAGGACGCCAATAACTCCAATCGTGTCCCCCACCCTTCACACGAAACTCGTAAGGAATACCACGCTTGCGAAAGGCTGAGACTAAATCGATATTAGCATCATATGTAAAATCCTTGTCACCACAATCAATGAACCAACGGATGGCTTTCCATGCCGACACATTCTTTTCACTTCCTTCCGTTATCGTGCGGATAGGGTTGTAATCATCTACCAGCTTCTGACGCCAAGGGGCAGAAGGGTCATCCTTCAAAAACTCCAACGGCTGGCTACGCAAATAACTGCTCATCCCATAAACCACGTTGAACAAGTCGGGATGAAGCACACCATATACGACCGATGCACCTCCACCCATTGAATAACCTGCCACCGAACGGTATGCCTTTTCCGCCTTTACCCGGTAAGTCTGCTCGATATAAGGCATAAACTCCTGAAAGAAAAAGTCTTCATACCGCCAATGCGCAGCATTGAACCATATCATATTATCCTTGTTGGCCTCAGGACAAACCACAATCATTTCCTGCATCTGCCCACAAGCTATCAAGCTATCTGCCAAATGTGAAAGCCCACCATAACGTTCCCAATCGGTATTCGAGCAATTTCCTCCGTGCAAAAGGTACAACACCGGATACGTACGAAGTGTATCCATATCATAACCCGGTGGTAAATAAACCGTATATTCACGTTCGGTAATACCTTGCAAAAGTGTACAAGGAACTGTCCGATAAAGCACTTTTCCACCTGCAAACAGTTTCAAGCAGCAAAGGCAAAACAAAAGATAAAAAAGAATGTATTTACGCATATTCCCTATTCATTTTCGTCATAGCCCAGAATCGAATCTCCACCAGTCCAAGTTAAACAAGGCATGGGGTTGTTTGCCTTTGAACACGAGGTACAAATCGTGGACACCTGTCACACTCTTCACCTGTGTTTTGAACTCCTGCCAGTTTTCCCATTCACCGGTGTAAGGAATATCAAGCGTACCCAATACTTCTCCTTCCAAGCCATCGATACGGAGTTCAATCTGTCCGCCAAAATAACGGCTAGAGGCACATGCCGTAAAAAGCGAAGCACCTTTGGCACCAAAATCTACTTCCCTTACCTTGATATAATCTCCGTGATGGACATCCGTGACATACACGCCACGCGCAGCATCCGTCCGGGTAGTCACGCCCTCGGACCAAGCTATGGTTTCAGCCTCTGTACGTATATAAGGATTAAGTCGGCCTACCGCTTCCGTTATGCCGGCATCGGTCATATGCATTTCTGGTATTTCTCCATTCGGAGTATAACGGAACTCTTCTACGCACACCGAACGGCAATAACTATGCCCGCCAGGCAAGGCATCGTTGTGATAGAAGAAATACGAATGTCCTTTATAGTCCACGATGCCCGGATGATTGGTATTGCTTCCACGCTCCAACGGCATAACCACGCCCTTAGCTTGCCACTTGCCGCCAGCCGAAGAGCTCATAGAATAGTGAATGGATTCGGGGAAACCCGCAGCATAAATCAGGTAATACCAGTCTCCACGCTTGTAAAGCCAAGGTGCTTCGGTAAATCCTCCCGAAAAGGCAATGCTATCCAAGCGGTCGATTGCCTCGATTTCTCCATCCAGACTTACCATATCTTCTTTCAGTTTGGCACGATAGCATACACCGTTTCCCCAATACAACCATGCCTGCCCATCGTCTGCAATATATACAGTGGGGTCTAAATCGTCCCAAGAATGTCCGGCATATGTTGTCATATCGTTCGTCACCAATCCGTGCCCCAAGGCATCCTTGAAAGGTCCGTAAGGTGTATCTCCTACAGCCACTCCGATAGAAGAACCGGGATTCTGCCGGTTTTGGGAAGAAATATACCAATAGAATTTCCCGTTTCTCGGTATGCATTGTGCCGCACTGGCATCACCTGCAGACCATGCAAAAGTACTGGTCTTGAGTGGTGCACCGTGATCTGTCCAATTTACCATATCGGTGGTGGTATAAAGCCGGTATTCACGCATCAGATACGAATTTTCAGGCGCATCCTTCTCGTCACAACCTACATAGAGATATAAAGTATCATTATACACCATAGGTGCCGGGTCGGCCGTATAATGAGTCTGTATAATCGGGTTTTGTGCTTGGACAGACATTACGCAAATTCCTATTGACAACCCTAACAAAAATTTCGTTTTCATAGTTCTTTTCACACAATTATAAGTAATACTAATCAGGGGTTAAAAGGGAGTCAGAGACCAATACTTTTTATATCGGTTTCAGAAGCAGGACTATCGGCCTTTAACTCCTGAACAAAATGATAACTCCTGTAAAACACAACTGCTTTTATACCATGCACGGCATAGGTTTGTGCATTTTCCCCGGAACAAATGTTTCCGCATTTGGATTACATTATCGTTTCAGACGGCTTCCTTTTATGGCTTTCATATGAAAACCGTATGGTTTCCATATCAAGAACGTACGGTTTCCATATCGAGAACGTACGGTTTCCATATGAAAATCATAAAAGTATGCCGCCTGAAACAAAGATATGGGCTACATGCAAAACCAAATGTTCCTTACCGATATGCCATCAAATGCAAGGATGATGTGCGCACCGTCCCTACGGAAATGGCGTGGCACATGCAGGAAATGCACAAATCCATACCGCGCAAGGCATAACTTTCGATTTATGTAAGAAGCTGTTTTGAATTTCTCCAAAAAGTTTTTCTTGGCTTGATGTATCTGTTTTCGTGTGTGCTTTGGGCGATTTTTTGGTCCTTTCCGCTCCTGTTCTTCGTCAGATAGCCCGCTATCTTCCTCATCACAGAAGCGGAAATGACTCAAAAACTCATCCCAAATCATCGCACGATAAATTCAAAACAGCTTCTAAGAAACCAAGCATAATCTGTTGATTCAATCGGCAACATCTGCCACCACCTGCCAGGCAAAGACCGTTCCGTCTTTCCGGTCGGGGCGTGTACCGGGCCAGTCGGCTGCATAAGGTTCGCCCGTCACCGGATTTAACCCGACAAAACGATTGGTATGAAGAGAAAGCAACATACAATGCCCCCACAACATATCTTGCCACAAGAAAAGACTTGCTTCTGTTTCTTCTTTCGTGATGCGCACATCGCCCGAAAGCCCCAACCCCGTTACGGTCAGAAATCCAGAACCATCCATTGCTTCAAGTGCCACACGTCCCTTACCACGGTCGTGTACCCTGAAATGGCATCCTAACCCTTCGAATTCTGCACTTCCCGAAGCTACATGATGTAACATCCCATGCGGATTGGCCCAAGCCCGTTCACCATTGGCAAGATTGGTCAGTGTAATGATTTTGCCTACAGGCAGATTCTTCGAACGATCGGCAAAAGGTTCGTACACTTCGAAATTGTCGAAATCGGCACGCCCGCCTTTCTTCCCCTCTGTATTGTAAGCAAACAAAGCATAACGCACTCCCTGGAACGTATGCATCTGATACCCCAAACGCAACTGGTTGCCTATGGTCTCGAACGTATCTCCATCGGTACTATAACTTAATGAGGCCAAGTCATTATGATAATCGCCGTGAGCCCGCAACCATACTTTGGCAGATTCCAGCGGCTTGTCGGTATGTACATTCTTCACCATATCATAAAAACGAAGCATCAGTCCCTCGTCGGTGCGTGTCACGCCCACCCAATAATAGGGTGTATTCAGCAGAGCAAGACCAGCTACGTCACCTTTCTTCAGTCCACGTGCATCCAGTTCTACCGTAGCCATCGATTCGGGACCAACCACACGCTGGGTCAGTGTATTCCGAGCAAACATCAGACTCTTGGCAGGAAGTGTATGCAGACGCAGCACACCTTTTGCCAGTTCCCATCTGTTATCAACCGGGATATGATTCCATTGCCAGACTGGCTTCAGACTATTATCCGAAAAGTCATCGCTCCGTTCATAAGGAGCATGAGGACTCTCCTCCACACCCGTATCGGGCTTGAACCAGGTACGTGGCGAACGTCCCAGATTACCTTCTACCCCGAAATAAGGCCAGCCGTCTTTCCATGTTACTGGAGACAAGTAAGTAAGACGTCCCACCGATTTCATATCCATCATCGAGAAGCCCCACCATTCACCATTAGGCAAATCTACAATGCCTCCCTGATGTAAAGGCACGGCACTGAAATAATTATCAGAAGGAGGCTGGAAACTGAATTTGCTCCCTTCGTCAGGTATATCGGACCAGAAACCATAACCTTGTGTCCACCAACCCTGTTGTATCCCCATTGTTTCCCGATGGCTGATAACCGTTGTCTCATACGGACCTTCAGGACGGTCGGCGCGGGCACACTGCATACGTCCTACCGGAGCATAGTCAGCACTGATGATGTAGTATTTCCCGTTAATTTTATAGAAATGATGTCCTTCCCCCATTGCATTTCCTTTCGGGATGATAATCCGGTCACTTCCTTCAACATATCCGCTGAAGTCTGGTTTGATTTCGATAAGGTGCACTTCATCATACCCGTGAACAGCATAAATCTTATCGTCATCATCAAATAAAACGCCCAAATCATAAATGCGTCCACCCATGTTCTTATGTATCCAGGGACCTTCAGGACGGTCTGCCGAAAATACCTGCAATCCATAGTTGTTCACATTAACAAAAATATAAAACTTCCCTTTGTGATAACGGATGGCAGGTGCCCAGATACCATTCCCATACACACCTTTCTTTCCTTCCAAATGGAATTCAGGTCCCAAGTCCAACTTGTCGAAAACATAAGTAACAAATTCCCAATTCACCAAATCTTTAGAGCGAAGCAAAGGCAATCCGGGCATAGTATGCATCGAACTGGCAACCATATAAAAATCTGTTCCCACCCGAATCAAGTCAGGATCGGTAAACTCATCATAGAACAAGGGATTGGTAAACGTACCGTTCCCGTTATCAGCGGTCCACGTCTGAGCCTGCAGGTTATACCACCCACAAATTCCCAGCACAAAAAGCCATAGATACTTCATTGTTTGCCCTCCTTACTGCTTCGGATGAAACATCCAGTAATCGAAATACATCACCCTGCCAGGCTTATCACCTTTGCATATAAAATACAGGTCATGCACGCCACTTATAGCTTCCACTTTGGAAGTAACCAGCGCCCAACGGTCATCCCAACCAGTCATAGGTACCTGCAACGTAGCCAGCAGCTTTCCTTGCAGACCATCGGCACGCACCTCCAGGGTTACCCCTCCGTTGTGTGTAGTTCCTACACGAGCAATGATGTCAGATGCCCCTTGGCTACGGAAGTCTACGCCCTTCACCTTGATGTATGCCCCATCACGCATAGCATTGACAAATACACCCACTTCTCCGTTTTGTGCCGACTTCATCCCTTCGGAGAAAGCCATCGTTTCAGCTTCATTCTTCCGGTACGGATTAAGTGCCGTCAACCCTTCACGGATACCTTCGGTCATCTTCATCGGCTGGATAGAACCATCGGCATTAAACACAACTTTCTCCACGCATACCGAACGGGTAAAGCCCGAACCTCCAGGCAGGGCACCATTGTGGTAGAAAAGGTAAGTTCCGCCTTTATAGTCCACAATACCCGGATGATTGGTAAAACTCCTTCCTTCGGTAGGCATCAGCGTACCTCCGTATTTCCAAGGTCCCAACGGACTCTTGCTCATCGAATAGCCCAAATGTTCGGATATCGGTCCACCAGCCCACAACAGATAATACCAATCCTTGTGCTTGTAAAGCCATGGGCCTTCTTCGTAAAGTGTGGGACGTTCAGGCACATTCCCTTCCCGCTTACCAAAAGCCTCTTCGGTCATATCCACCTTCACAACATCTCCCGAATATGATATCATATCTTCGTTCAACTTCACATAATAACAAAAAGGATTGCCCCAATACAGATAAGCCTGCCCGTCATCGTCTATCATTACGGTAGGATCTATGTCCCCTTTTCCACTACTCACCAATGGCTTGCCAAGTGGGTCGTAGAAAGGACCATAAGGACTGTCTGCTACAGCTACGCCAATAGCTCCCCCTCCTTTTTTCATCGTCACCGGGACATACGCATAAAATTTACCTCCACGTTCGACACACTGCATAGCCCAAGCATCTCCCCGCGCCCACTCGAATGTCTTGTACGACAAGGGAGTCGGATGTTCAGTCCAGTTTACCATATCTTCGGTAGAGTACAATTTCCAGTCGTTCATTGTAAACCACGTAGATGCGTCTTCATCATGGCTTGTATATAAATACAAGCGGTCACCATATACCATCGGTGCCGGGTCGGCGGTATAAGCAGTCTGGACAATCGGGTTTTGTGCCATAACCAGTATAGGGGTTACAAGCATCGAAAGACTAATAAATATGTTTTTCATAAACTATGTCATTCTATTATTCTACAAATTTCCAATAATCCCAATTCATCAGGTCTTTTCCGGCATCACCTTTGAAACGGAACACCAGGTCGTGAACACCCTTCGCCCCTTTCACCGGACAGGCAAACTCCTTGTATATGTCCATTCCTCCGGTAGCCTCAACTTGAACTGTTCCTACCAACGGACCATCGGCTTGGTCTAAATGAATCTCAATTGCGCAATGCCCTGCATCAGAAGCGACAGAAGCCACAAAACGAGATGCGCCTTCTTTTCCGAAATCAACACCTTTTACCACCAAAGTATCAGAGTCATTGATTTTCGTGACATAAATGCCACCATCGGTACGGCGCTCGGTTTTCAGCCCATATCCCCAAGCCATAGTCTCGGCTTCTACCCTGCGGTAAGGATTAAAGTTTTCAATCTGCACCAGCTTCGTATCTTTAAAATAAGGCACCTCCTGTATCGTACCGTCTACATTATAATGCATTTCGGCGGCCGATATCGAACGGCGTTCATGATGCTCCTCCATTTCGAGACGCAACAGATCGTAATTCTGTCCGAAAACGTAACTCTTGCCTTTATAGTCAATGATTCCCGGATGATTTCCGCGCGTACGGTCGGTAGGAGCCATGATGTAGCCCTTCACCTCCCATGGTCCCGTAGGACTGTTACTCATGGCATATCCGATTCCTTCTGGGCAACAAGTAGAAGCGTATGCCAGATAATATTTCCCGTTACGTTTGTAAAACCACGGTCCTTCCTGATAATGTTCCAACTTGCCTATCTTCACAATATCGCCCGAATACGACACCATGTCTTTGTTCAGTTTCACATAATACAAGTTCGGGTTACCCCAATACATATAGGCTTGTCCGTCATCGTCAATCCAAACAGTAGGATCGATATCTTCCCAATGCTCTTGTTGCCACACGATAGGCTTGCCTATGGGATCCTTAAAAGGTCCGTAAGGCGAATCGGAAACCAATACGCCAATGCCGTTCCCATGAAGGGGGCAATACATATAAAACTTACCGTCACGCTCCACCACTTGTTGTGCCCATGCACCGTTATCGCGCTTACGCCATACAAAGTCTTTCAAGGAAGCCACAGGCCCGTGGTCGGTCCAGTTCACCATATCAGTAGAGGTATACAGCTGCCAGTCAAGCATCTTGAAGTCATAACCTTGCGCATCGTCCTCATCGTGACTGGTATACAGAAAAATCGTGTCATTGTACACCATCGGTGCAGGATCGGCGGTGTATTTGGTCTGAATAATCGGGTCTTGGGCATTTGCACCAAGGGCACACAAGCCCAGCATCATAAATGCTAATTTTTTCGATTTGTTTTTCATCTTTTATTCTTGATTTAATGAGAAGCTGTTTTGAATTTCTCCAAAAAGTTTTTCTTGGCTTGATGTATCCGTTTTCGTGTGTGCTTTGGGCGATTTTTTGGTCCTTTTCGCTCCTGTTCTTCGTCAG
>NZ_NFJA01000115.1:0-10315 GCF_002159615.1 Bacteroides sp. An279 | reverse complement strand
TGACGAAGAACAGGAGCGAAAAGGACCAAAAAATCGCCCAAAGCACACACGAAAACGGATACATCAAGCCAAGAAAAACTTTTTGGAGAAATTCAAAACAGCTTCTTAAATCATTCTTACTCCATGTAATCGGTGGTGAATTTGTTATAATAGCTTTAGCAGTTCTTTTTCCCTCATCAAATCGTTTACGTTTTTTTCGGGAGATACCAGCATCATGCTTCTTATCACGTCTCCTTGTTGGCAAGTATAATCATAATACGCTTGCTGTTCTTCATTCAGTTTGTCTTTTGGAATGACTTCCGTACGCATTTCGGCAAATTCTTCTAAGGGGATTTCATTCCCTTGGCGCACGAAGACTACCCGTCGGGCGATGGGGTTGCGGCTATAATCGTGCGTCAGGTAGATGCCTTTCATCCAACCGGGGTATTCGATAAGCGGCAATTGCAAGAAGACTACTTTCAGTGCCAATTGCAAGTGCTTTTGTTCATTAAACATCAAGTACCCTATTTGGAACGGAGAAAACACGCCCACGCCTGCATAATAATCACCGTTCATGTTTTGCGAGTAAACTTTGGGCAACGCATCGCCGTCGGTGATAGAAGCTATCATATACGGTTCCACTTTCAGCCCGTCGGAGAAAGAAGACGAACTGTATGCCAAATACAATCCGGTATAGATTCCTGCATTGGGCAGGTAGCGCAAGGCTTCTTTTTCGATGTCATCCAGAAACGGGCGGGCATTGTTCTTGTTGCTTGCCTGCCGGGGCTCGATATGGTTTACCTTATCATATAAGGTGTCCAGGCATCCCAGCAGTTTGCGTTTCGATACGTTGTTTACTTGTTGCAGGGCTTTGTCTAATGCCGCTTCTTGCTCTTCTCCGCCCGAAACAAGATTGACATACATCGGAAGCACGGAAGAGTAGAGCGATGACAGTACGCTCGAAGCGATGTCGGTCTCTTCGGATATGTCTTTCATCCTTACCCCCGATTCGCGGAGCTTTTTCATTCGTTCGTAAAGGGAGAGTAATCTGTCCATAGTCGTTTTGTCGATTTTTTGCAAATGTACGATTTAGATGTTACAGCAATATTTCAATTGTTTCATTTCGGTGACATTATCTTGATATAAAGATGAATTTATAAATGTCCTGTAAAAGAGGTTTATAATACATCATAAATTAATTCTTTCAGAATCAAGGGCGGGATAGCTTTGCACTCGAAATCAGACTAAAACGTTGAAAGATATGAAACAATTGATTAAAAACAGGAATTTATCGGAAGTGCTGCTCATCTTGTGGGCAGGAGGTGCGGCATTGCTTTCTTATTCGTTGGTGTATGCCTTGCGCAAGCCTTATACGGCGGCTTCGTTTGAAGGATTGGAGTTCTTTGGAAGCGATTACAAAGTGGCGGTGACCACCATTCAGATTTTGGGTTATGTGATTGCCAAGTTTTTCGGCATCAAGATTATTTCGGAACTGAAGAAGGAGAACCGCTTCCGTTTCTTTGTAGGTTCGGCAGTGCTTGCCGAGGCGGCATTGGTAGGGTTCGGATTGCTGGATACTCCCTGGAATGTCATCGCGATGTTTGTCAACGGGCTTTCGCTGGGCTGCATGTGGGGCGTGATATTCAGTTTTATCGAAGGACGGAAAGTAACCGACATTCTGGCAAGCCTGTTGGGCGTAAGCATGGTGTTCAGTTCGGGCGTGGCGAAAAGCTTTGGGTTGTTTGCCATGAACGAAATGCACATCAGCCAGTTCTGGATGCCTGCGGTCATCGGCGGTTTTGCCTTGCCTTTGCTGGTGCTGATGGGATACATGCTGAAGCGGCTTCCGCAGCCCACGGCAGAAGACATCGCCCTGCGCAACGAGCGTGTGACGCTGGACAGCAAGGGACGCAAGGCGCTCTTCTTGAAATACGCGCCGATATTGACCTTGTTGTTTGTCGGCAACTTCATGCTCCTCGTTTTGCGTGACATCAAAGAAGATTTCCTGGTGTACATCTTGGACATGAGCAACCAGTCGTCGTGGATGTTTGCCCGGATAGATACGATTGTGACGCTGATTATTTTAGGCATTTTCGCCCTGTTCATCTTCTTCCGCAGCAATATCCGTGCGCTGCTTTGGCTGATGACCCTGGTGATTGACGGATGCCTCACCATGACGTATGTGTCTTATCATTACGATACGCTCGACCTCTCGCCCGTGATGTGGCTTTTCATTGAAAGCTTGTCGCTGTATATCGCTTACCTGACTTTCCAGACGGTTTTCTTCGACCGGTTTATCGCTTGTTTCCGAATCAAGGGGAATGTAGGTTTCTTCATAGCGATGATTGACTTTATCGGCTATCTGGGCACGGTGACGTTGTTGTCTACCAAAGAGCTGCTCGATATCAAGATAGACTGGTTTGCTACGTTCAACCACATCGCTTGCGGAGTGGGCGCATTGTGTACGGTTCTGTTTACCGTTGCGGGAATCCTCATTTACCGTAAGTACAACGCTACGCTCGAAGTGAAGAAGGCTGATGAAATGTGTGTGAACGCGCAATATAGTATGTAAATATATAAATAAGGTATATGGAAAAGACTTACGATGTCATCATCATCGGTGGCGGATTATTGGGATGCGCTACTGCTTATCAGTTGGCAAAACGGAAAGCCGGAAGAATCTTGCTGCTTGACGGAAACGAAATCGCTTCGCAGGCATCATCGCGTGCGGCTTGCCTGCTGACACGTGCTCGGACCAAACCTGCCCTGATGGAATTGGTGCAGGAAACGTATGATTGCATAAATGAGATAGAAACGCTGCTGGGCGAGTCGCTGGAACTCCAGCAATGCGGAAGCATTACCGTCGCTTCGTCCGAAGCCTCGCTGAAAGGGCTGGAAGCCTTGGAAGATGCCGCTACCCGTTTCGGCATCCCCAACGAGCGCATTCCGAAAGACAGGGTGCAGGCGTTGCTTCCGTGGATAGATGCGGAAGCGGTGGATGTGGCGCTTTATATGCCCACCGATGCGTTTATCGATTCAGCGCTGCTTTGTTCGGGTTATGCCAAGGCGGCTGCCCGTTTGGGCGTGACGCTTCGCCCGAATTGTAAGGTGAAAGAGATTATGGTTGAAGGCGGCCGCGTCTGCGGTGTCCGGCTGGCTGACGGTGAATGCATCGAAGCCCCGGTTGTGGTCAATGCGGCAGGTTCGTGGGCCAATCTGTTGATGCGTCCCCTCCATGTAGGGCTTCCGTTTACGCCGGTTCGCAGCCATTTCTGGATAACGAAGATTGACAAGGAGCGTTTTCCGGCAGGGCATCCGTTTACCGTGATTCCCGATGCCCGTGCGTTCACCCGCTCGGATGTGGGTGCCTTGATTATCGGCTTGCGCGAAAGCCGTTGCCAGTCGTTCGACCCGGCTACTCTGACCGGACAACTGGAAGATTTCGATTTCCGCAAAGAAGCCGAATGGACGGTGCTCGACGAATGTGCGCCGCTGCTGAAGCCTTACTTGCACGATATTGATGATTTGCCCATTGCGCATTACATGGCAGGCCCGTCTTGCTATGTGCCCGATGCCATGTTCATCATCGGTCCGGTGCAGGCATACGCAGGACTGTTCACCGTTACCGGATGCTGCGGAGGCGGCGTTGCGGCAGGCGGAGGCATGGGGCGGCTGGCTGCGGAACTGATTACGGGCGAGACTCCTTTTGTCAATCCGGCGTTGTTCGCTCCCGAACGCTTCGGCGAGGTAGACCCGTTCTCGCCCGAGTTTCAGCAGCGTTGCGCTGATGCCCGTTCGAACAAGAAAGGCGGATAAGTTTGGGATTTGTTGCCCACACCGTGGGGAAGGTTTCCAGCTTTAGGATTTCATGTTGTACATTGCGGGAAGCTTTCGCACGCCTAAACTGGACACAACGGAAAAATAGTAAATGGTAAACAGTAAAATAGTCAATAATGAAACGGTATATTGTATTTTTGAAACAGGTTCCTCAGTCGACTAAAGTGGAACTTGACTCGGTGACAAAGACATTGAAGCGTTCTTCGGCATTGAGTCGGACGAATCCGGATGACTTGTATGCCTTGCAAATGGCGCTCGACTTAAAACGAGATACCGCAGCCGAAGTGGTTACGGTCAGCATGGGGCCGGCCTCGGCAGAAGCCGTATTGCGCGAAGCGTTGCAGCGGGGCGCCGACCGGGCGATATTGCTTTCTTCTCCGGCTTTTGCTGGAAGCGATACGTGGTGTACGAGCCTGGTTCTGGCTGCGGCTGTGCGCAAGATAGGAGCGTACGACTTGTTGTTCCTCGGCAAAATGGCCATCGACGGCGATACGGCGCAAGTGGGGCCGGAAGTGGCAGGGCAGTTGGATATTCCTCAAGTCACCTGCCTGTCGGCCGTCGGGCAGCTGACCGAACATACGATAAGCGTCAGCCGGAAAGCGGGGGCGTATTTGCAGCGGATGGAAATCGAGTTGCCTTGCGCCGTGATGGTAAGCCGTGAAAACGGCGAACTGGATTGCATTACTTTGTCGGGCTGGCGCCGGGCGCAACGGCAGGAAATCCTTCGTTGGGACGAGAAGGACCTGGGCATAGATGCGTCTTCCGTAGGGCTGTATGCTTCTCCTACGCGGGTGGTATCGACCGCGGTGCCTGTCCGGAAAAAAGAAATCAACTGGTGTGCGGATGCAGCCGCATTTGCTGAAGCAATTAAATAAGTGTGCAAAATGATATGATCAGAAACACAGATTTTCGCGGATTAGCGCAGATTATTTTTATTTACGATTTGACAATTTACTATCTACTGTTTGAGCATTAAATCGTACTTCGTAAATCGAAAAATAGTAAATCAAAAGAATCCGTGAAAATCTGCGTTAATCTGCGTTTCTGAGATGGCTACATTATATAAATTAATTCTCAACATCTACTTATTAAACGAATCTTATCACTTATAACGAATGAATCTTATGAATGAACATACTGCCTCTTTTGCGCTTCGGGTGCGCAAAGACCAATGCGTCGGTTGTGGAATGTGTGCGGACGCTTGTGCCTATGGAGCAATCCGTATGACGGAATATCCGGAAATCGACCCGTATAAATGTCGTTTGTGTGGAAGTTGTATACAAGCCTGCCCTTCGGAGGCTTTGGTGTTGAATGAAGCGGAGTCCCAGACGCAAACTCCCGACGGAACATCCAATGGAATCTGGGTGCTTGCCGAAACAGAAGCGGATGGAACCCTTTCTGCTGTTACAAAAGAATTGTTAGGGAAAGCTACCGTCTTGGCTGGAAAGTTGCATCAGGATGTTGAGGCTCTTTTAATCGGAAGCGGACTGGATGCGGTTGTTCCTTCTTTGATAGCGTATGGGGCACGGCGGATACATCTTGCCGGGCATCCGTCGTTGGCTTCGTTCATCGAAGAAAATTATGCCCGTGCTGCCGTTCAGGTTATCCGCGAATGCCGTCCGGACATCTTGCTGGTAGGCGCAACGCCTCGCGGGCGTGGATTGTCTGCCCGTATCGCGGCTCTGCTCCAAACGGGTTTGACTGCCGATTGTACGGAGTTGGACATTGATGCCGAAACAGGCTTGCTTCAGCAGATACGTCCGGCTTTTGGCGGAAACTTAATGGCTACGATTGCTACTCCGGTGCACCGTCCGCAAATGGCTTCGGTACGTCCGGGAGTGATGAAAGCGCGTGAAGCGGACCCTGCCTTGAAAGGGGAATGCATCCGTCATGATTTATCGGACTTTAAGTGCGACGGCCGTATCCGCTTATTGGACGAGGTATTGGAAACAGCCGGCGGGGATTCGTTGGGGAACAGCCGGATTGTGGTCGGAGTAGGGCGTGGCGTGAAGAAAAAAGAAACGGTAGAACACATCTGCCAATGGGCAAAACGATTGGGAGCAGCTGTTGCCGGGTCGCGTGCTGCGGTAGAAGCCGGTTTGATTGACGCGCATTTGCAAGTAGGGCAGACCGGCCAGACCATTGCTCCGGATTTGTATATCGCTATCGGCATCAGCGGGCAAATCCAGCACACGGCAGGCATTGCCGGTGCGAAACGGATTATCGCCATTAATCCGGACAAGACTGCGCCGATATTTAATGTGGCGGATTACGGTTGGGCGGTTCCGGTAGAAGAAGCGCTTCCTCAACTAATGGCTGTGCAGGTATGAAGAAAATCGTAGCTGGATTGTTGAGTTTCATTCTCCTGTTGGGAGGAGTGACAACGCAGGCGCAAGAGCAGCTGAAAGTAAAGTTCCGTTCGCGTGCCCTGCTCGATGCCGCCGTGTCGGGTTATGGCAAAGAAGACGTGCAAGGCTATTATCGGCTGGAAGATTTCCGGGTCGGGTTCAAAGCGACTTACGGGCAGTGGGAGGCAAAAGCCGATATCGGATTGGGAGGAGGTAAAGTAGCGATAAAGGATTTGTTGCTGAATTACCACTTTAAGAACAGTGTGCTTTCGCTGGGCAATGCGTACGAGCCTTTTTCGATGGATATGTTGATAAGCACAGCCGACTTGCGCTTCCATCAGTCAGCTGCATCGGTCTTGGCTTTTACCGATAGCCGGAAGTTGGGTGCAACGTATCATTTCTATACCGATTCGTGGTATCTTGCTACGGGTGTCTATACGCATAATGATATCAATAAGATAGGGAGCAGTCAGAAGAATGCCTTTGTATCGACTTCCCGTGCCGTATGGCGCAAGCAAGGGGAAGACCATCAGCTGATTCACGTAGGCGGTGCCTTTTCTTTCCGCACGAAACAGGTCAATACCGAAGAGCCGCCTGTGGGTACGGTAGATAGTGAGGGCATTACATCGATGTTTCCTGCTTCGTTGCTTGAAGCTGAAGTGCCGAATATGGGAACAGAGGTGAAAGGGGTAGTTGAGGCATTATACACCGCTCCACGCTGGATGGTTCAAGCCGAATATTATTTCGACCGTTTGAACCGCACGGATGGCGGGAAGGCATACCGTCCGCACGGGGGATACATTCAAGGCGGTTTCTTGTTGAAAGGACGCGGCTTCGAATACGATGCGATGTATGGCATACCGAGCCGTCCGGCTACTCCACAAGCTATCGAACTGGTTGCCCGCTTGAATTATACGGACATGAACGATAACCGTGCAGGAATTTATGGAGGTGAGGAGACTGACTTGTCTTTAGGTGTAAACTGGTACATCAACCAATATTTAGGAGTGAAGCTGAACGGCAGCTATGTATGGGTAGGGGAGCATTGCAACGCTTTTTATAAGAAAGACTTCTTTCTTGCCCAGCTTCGGTTGCAGTATATTTTCTGAAAAGGAAAAGGCGCGGAAAGAATCAGAATCCTGATTGTTTCTGCGCCTTTGCAACTTATGTGTCGTAAACCTTATTCACTCCATACTGTCTGGTACCACGAAATGGCGGAACGGTAATAGTCGTTCCATCGGGTATCGGGGACGGCGTCAGGAATGTACATGCCTATGCCGCAATACTTGCTTTCATCAGTTAATATCGAACCATACGGATAGGAATGACTATTCGTGATGCAGCTTTTGGCAAGTACAGTTTGATCAAGTGTTTGTTGGAATAAGACCGGAAGTTCTCCTTCATTCAATTGTTTAATGAAATCGGCAACATCGAATGAGAAATATCTAAAATCAGTAGATCCATTCACTCCATATTGTTGGATAGAATGAAGCGAAAGGTTTTCAAGGGCGGAAGCATGTTGGTCTATCTGCTCTTTTACGGTATTGGCAAAAGCATCCATTTGTGTGCAATCAACGGCGGCGTATGTCCCCCATAGCCCCATTTCTTTATTGAACGAAATGACATCTGTGCATATTTGGTTGAAGTCGATTTCATCTTGATATAACTCGGATAAGATGCGATGATAAGGGAACCCCACTCTGGGCGTCTCCATTACGGATGCGATACAATAATGTGTAGCATTTCGTAGTTCGTAACAAACTTCGGCGGTTTGCATCATGCAGGCATCAAACAAGACAAAATCAAGATTACCGGGGAAGCTAGCTTCTAGTACATCGGCAAACTCGGGTATGTTAATGGAATTGTATGCTCCATCCTGACCGAATGATTTTGTGGAAATAAACGGATTTTCTTCAGCAGGCATCCAGCTGGTGGCGTGCGAACCGAAAATCAGCCCGTAGTTTTCTGCCGGGATAATATCTGTCATGGCTTGCAAATTTGCCTGCATGACTTCCGTATCGGTAGCGGTACCCGGAATTGCCGCGTATTTCAAGGCTTGTTCTACGACATTCCCTGTTGTCATCTCGCTTCCTTCTAATGCAGGCTGGCCGTTTATCTGTCCGTGTCCATCGGTGAAGAATGTCAGGATTTGGGCTTCTTCTATGTAGTTATTGCTTGAAGAAGGTTTATAATAAATGGCCAACGAACAAGAATCTTGGCTTTGTGCCAGACTTTCGTACATCCATACCACATTGTTCATGATGTCTGTATCCAAGTTGTTGTTGGCTATCAGATAAGCAAGTATCGCCCGTTTGGACTGTACGGGGCGTTCATGTTCGGGTATTTCGTCCGAACAGCCCGTCAGGATGAAAAGTGAAACAATGTATAGGAATAATTTTCTCATAATCAATAAATCTCTGCTTTTTCAAATTTGAATTCAGGGTCTACGTCAAGAAGCACCAGCGTATTTCCCTTCTGGTATTTTTCTTTCAGCTTGTTGATTTCCTTTTGCAGGTTTTTCTTTTTTTTGTTGTAGTAAACGAAGCACGTACGGTTTTTCCCGTTTTCCTGTTGTTCCAGGTATTCTTTTAGCTGGATGCTGTATTGTGCACGTCCTACCAGCAATCCGTCACCGCCTACCATGGCACTGTCTACATATTGGATATCTGTGAAATAAACCAGTGAGTCACTGAACGAAGCCGATACTCCAGCGATGTAGACGCCGTATTTGTTCTTGTTTTTCGGCGATTTGGCAAGAACGGGTATCACGATGGATGCGATGAGCAAAAAGCAAAGCAGTTTAATCTGTTTCATAAATTTATAAGTTTTACAAAGCAAAAGTAAGCAATTGTAGGCATATATGAAACCGTCTGGAGTGAAATTAACATATTTAAGTTCGTTTTCGGAAGGAAGGTGTTGGCTGAACGTGGCATTCCTTTACCTTATTATATAATATAGTTTGCAGGTCATAATAGTGAAAAAGCTGTAAGTGTCCGTAGACCTTACAGCTTTTTGTAAATTCGGAAACCGATGTTCGTTTATCCTAAATAAGATTTGAGCAGTTTGCTACGCGAGTTTTGTCTTAATCTTCTGATGGCTTTTTCCTTAATCTGGCGCACACGTTCGCGTGTCAGTCCAAATTTGTCACCAATTTCTTCCAACGTCATTTCTTGCGTTCCTATACCGAAAAACATCTGGATAATTTCCTTCTCTCTTTCGGTCAACGTAGAAAGCGCTCTGTCGATTTCCCTCGAAAGTGATTCATTCACCAAGGAGCGGTCCGCCATAGGGGAGTCGTCGTTTACCAGCACGTCCAGTAGGCTGTTGTCTTCTCCTTCCACGAAAGGAGCGTCTACAGAGATGTGGCGTCCTGAAACTTTCAGCGTGTCCGAAATCTTGTCTACCGGGATTTCCAGTTCGTCTGCCAACTCTTCCGGTGACGGACGGCGTTCGTTTTCTTGTTCGAATTTAGAGAAAGCCTTGCTGATTTTGTTCAGCGAACCTACCTGGTTCAATGGCAAGCGCACGATACGGGATTGCTCGGCCAGTGCTTGGAGAATAGATTGACGAATCCACCATACGGCGTAACTGATGAATTTGAAACCACGGGTCTCGTCAAACTTCTCGGCAGCCTTAATCAAGCCCAGATTTCCTTCGTTTATCAAGTCTGGAAGGCTCAATCCTTGGTTTTGATACTGTTTGGCCACTGATACTACAAATCGCAGGTTTGCACGTGTAAGTTTCTCTAACGCTGCACGATCGCCTTTGCGAATACGCTGAGCGAGTTCCACTTCTTCCTCTACCGTAATCAGGTCTTCGCGTCCGATTTCCTGAAGGTATTTGTCCAAAGAGGCGCTCTCTCGGTTAGTGATACTTTTGGTAATCTTAAGTTGTCTCATTATTTATACCGAATTTGGGAACAAAGATAAGAATTTTTCCTGATATAATAGCTCTTGATTTAATATAAATTGGGTGAATTAACAAAAATATGCTTCTGTTTGCTTGGATTTTTTTGTTTTAGGCAAAAATTTTTTAGGAATTTCTTAGAAGCTGTTTTGAATTTATCGTGCGATGATTTGGGATGAGTTTTTGAGGCATTTTCGCTTTTGTGATGAGGAAGATAGCGGGCTATCTGACGAAGAACAGGAGCG
>NZ_NFJA01000114.1:0-10449 GCF_002159615.1 Bacteroides sp. An279 | reverse complement strand
CTGCGGCGTTTTCCGCTACGGCGTTCCCCCGTCATTTCATACTCGGACAAATAGTCCTCATGCGCAGCCTCGAAATAAGGGAGAAGCGCACAAAACTGTTCATGGCTAATTCCCGTCAAGGCACGGAAACTTTTGCTGTTGTCTTTATGGTCGTGGTAATTCATGTTGCAAAGGTACGCGTATGCGCGATATATAACAAATCTAAATTATATAAACTCTATTATCTCTATCAATAGCAGGGAAGCGTCCCTGCACATATTTTAATTAGTAATCTCAGAAGCCGGTTCGCAGGGATGCGCGTCGGCTTCGCCTTTTAGGATGGACTTTATGGCAGGGCAAAACTGTTTGCGGACAATCTTCGGTGTATTGCCACTATGTATCATGGTATTTCCGGAGTAAACCAGGCTTATCCGGAAATGCAATTGTTTGTCCGGTCCTACGCATTCCAGTCCTCGCTCAGTCCTGACCTATCAGAATAGCAGTCCTGACTATAGAGGACTGGAAATGCAGATAAGTGTTGTCGGACATGCTTGGACATTTCTTTTTGGAGCAGGATTTCTTCAAAGGTGTTGGTAAACTGATAAAGATTCCCTAACTTTGTATGCAATCATTAAAAGCATCGATTATGAGATACTTGGATCCTAAAGCTGACCTGACTTTCAAGAAAGTGTTCGGCGAACACCCCGACTTGGTCATCAGCCTGCTCAATGCCTTGCTGCCTTTCGAAAAGCCCGAAGAGGAGATTGCGGAAATCGAATACCTGACACCGGAACTGATGCCGGAGACACCGCTGAAGAAGAACAGCATCGTAGACGTGAGGTGTAAAGACAAAATGGGCAGGCAGTTTCTGGTGGAGATGCAGATGCTCTGGTCTCCTGCGTTCATGCAGCGCGTATTGTTCAACGCCTCGAAAGCGTACGTGCGCCAGCTTGGAGGCAGAGAGAGCAAATACGAACTGCTACAGCCCGTGTATTCGCTCAACTTGGTAAACGATATTTTCCTGCCGGATGTGCCGGAGGCTTACCACGACTATAAAATCGTGCAGGTGGAGCATACGGACAAGGTGATAGAAGGGCTGAGGTTTATCTTCGTAGAGCTTCCCAAATTCAAGCCACAAGATTTCAAAGGCAAGAAAATGGCGGTACTTTGGCTGCGGTATCTGACGGAAATAGACGAGCATACGCGGCAAGCCCCCAAAGAGTTATTAGAGAATCCGGAAATCTGCAAGGCGGTGACGCAAATCGAAGAGTCTGCCTTCAGCGATGCGCAACTCTGGTGGTATGATGACTTCTGGGATGCCGTGCGGGTAGAGAACACTTTGATAAGCGATGCTTTGCGGGAAGGTATGGAACAGGGTATACAACAAGGTATACAACAAGGCATACAACAGGGTATACAACAAGGCATGCAACAGGGTATGCAAAAAGGTATAGAACAAGGCCTGCAGGAAGGCCGGCAAGAAGGTTTGGAAAAAGGCATACAACAAGGCATAAGGCAAAGCAATATCCAAAATGCGCGTGGCATGAAATCGGAAGGCATTCCGGCGGAAATTATCGCTAAAATCACCGGACTCACGCGTGATGAAGTGGAGAAACTGTAATAGGATAAAATCTTTCTTTGTAGAAAGAATCATGTAAAAAAGATGGATTATGGATAAGCCAAATGTAAAAGGCATCCCTTACGGGGTGGCAAACTTTGAGGAAGTGCGGAGCAAAAACCGGTATTATGTGGATAAGACGATGTATCTGCCTCTTTTGGAAGAGGCAAATGATTTCTTGTTTCTGATTCGTCCCCGCCGCTTCGGCAAGAGTGTGTTCGTCAGCATGATGCAGGCATATTATGATATTGCCAAGGCAGACCGTTTTGAGACGTTGTTCGACGGACTGTGGATAAAGGCTCATCCGACTTCCCTGAAAAACGCTTGCCAGATTGTTTATTTCGACTTCTCGGTTATCGGGAGCGGGTCTAATGAAGGTGAGCTTGAAAGTAACTTCAATAAATATTGTTGCCAGGTGCTGGACATGTTTGCCGAGACATACGCCGGGTTTTACGATAAGGAGTTCGAAGAAAAGGTAAAGGCGGAAGACAGTGCCAGGGCTAAGTTGAACTATATCAATCTGCATGCACGTAAGAAAGGTTATCTTTTATACCTCATTGTGGATGAGTATGACAACTTCACCAACGTTATTCTTAGTGAAGGCGGAAAGGAGCGGTTCCGCAGGCTGACCCACGCCAGCGGGTTCTACCGGGAATATTTCAAGATATTCAAGGTCATGTTCAGTCGTGTTTTTCTGATAGGTGTGTCTCCCATTACCTTGGATGACCTTTCGAGCGGTTACAACATCGGTTGGAATATTTCCCAAGACCCCCGTTTCAATTATATGTTGGGCTTTTCCGAGTCGGATGTGCATACGATGTTCCGTTACTATCAGGATAATGGCAAATTGCGTTCTGATGCTGATGTCGAGGCGATGCTGGAAGAGATGAGGCCTTGGTATAACAATTACTGTTTTTCGGAAGACTACATAGATGCCGAACGTCTTTACAATTGTGACATGGTGCTCTACTACTTGCGCCACCAGGTTGCTTTCGGCCGTCCTCCCAAAGAGATGGTGGATGTCAATGTGCGTACAGATTATAAGAAACTTCAGATGCTGGCAGGTATAGACCGGGGAAACCAGCGGGAAAACCGGATGGGAGTTATTGAGGAAATTGCGGCAACGGGTTCTGTGCTGATGACGCTGAAGACTTCTTTCCCTGCTGAATATGTGACGGAAGACAATAATTTCCGCAGCTTGCTTTATTACTACGGGTTGCTCACGATGGGGAGCCGTAAACTGGATGAATTGAGGATGGTGATTCCCAATAACTGCGTAAAAGAACAGTATTGGAGTTTTATGCGTGATTATTATCAGCGTAGTGCAGATATTGATTTAAGCCAATTGAAAGGGTGTTTTCGTTTATTGGCGTTAGATGGGGAATGGGAGCCACTTATTCACCGTATCGCTGCGGCATACAAGGAAAATTCTTCGGTGCGGGACAGTATTTTAGGTGAACATAACCTGCAAGGGTTTTTCAAGGCTTACCTTGCCTTGAATACACTTTATCTGGTAGAGCCTGAAATAGAACTGAGTTATGGTTATAGTGATTTCTTGCTTCTGCCCGACAGGGTGCGTTATCCGGAGATTGCGCACAGCTATATTCTGGAACTGAAATATGTAAAACCGGCTGCAACAGATGAAGAGGTGGAAGCCAAAAGCCGGGAAGCTGATGCCCAGTTGGAAAAGTATAGCAAGGATAAAATCGTATGCCGTCTGTGTTCTGGCACGAAGCTTCACCTGTTGAAGGTGGTATTTCGTGGTGCGGAATTATCAATCTGTATGGAAATAGCTTGATGTACCTCATACGCCCTGAAGACATCCTCATGGATAAGTTGGCGCATTCGGGCGTATGCGATACGCCCCTGCATGGGCAATTGGGGAAAATGAGGATATTCATATAGTATAAATACGCAATCTTTTAAGGTTTATATAGAGAAGTATACAGAATAAATTCGTATTTTTGTCGCCGATTATGAGCAGAATATTGGCAATTGATTACGGAAAGAAGCGTACGGGTATCGCGGTGACCGACCCGATGCAGATTATTGCAAGCGGGCTGACTACCGTGCCTACGCATGGACTGATGGATTTCTTGCTGGACTATGTGCGGCAAGAAAAGGTGGAGCGTATCGTTATCGGACATCCCAAGCAGATGAACAACGAGGATTCGGAAAGTATGAAGTATATCGTGCCTTTTATGAATCAGTTGAAGAAAAAACTGCCCGATGTTCCGGTGGAACTGTTCGATGAACGTTTTACATCGGTCTTGGCACATCAGGCGATGCTTGCCGGAGGCTTGAAGAAGAAAGCACGGCAAAACAAGGCTTTGGTGGATGAAATCAGTGCCACGATTATTTTACAGTCGTATTTGGAGTCGAAAAGAGGAATGTAAGTCTTTGAGTTTTTAAGTTTTTAGGTTTTTGAGTTAAATAATTCGATAATGACAAACAGAAGAACTAACAAACTAAAAACAGACAAACTTAAAAACTAAAGAACTGACAAACTAAAGAACTGACAAACTAAAGAACTGACAAACTTAAAAACTAAAGAACTAAATAATATGATTTTACCTATCTATGTATACGGGCAACCGGTGTTGCGTGAGGAAGCTAAAGACATTACACCGGATTATCCGAACTTGAAAGAATTGATTCAGAATATGTTTGAGACGATGGATCGTGCCGACGGGGTAGGGCTTGCCGCTCCACAGATAGGTTTGCCCATCCGTGTGGTGGTGATAAACCTGGATGTGTTGGCTGATGATTTCCCCGAGTACAAGGACTTCCGTCATGCTTATATCAATCCCCGTATCGTGGAAACGGGCGACAACATTGTTTCGATGGATGAAGGATGCTTGAGCTTGCCCGGCATTCATGAAAGTGTGAAACGTCCCGACAAGATTCATGTGACCTACCTCGATGAAGACATGAATCCGCATGATGAGTGGGTGGACGGTTATCTGGCACGTGTGATGCAGCATGAGTTCGACCATCTGGAAGGAACCATGTTTATCGACCATTTGTCGGCACTCCGCAAGCAAATGATTAAAGGCAAACTTAACGGCATGCTGAAGGGCAAGGCCCGTTGCTCTTACAAGGTGAAGACAGTGAAATGATTCGGAAGCTTATTTATATAATATATATAGGAGTGTTTTTCCCGATGATAGCCGGTGCCCAGATTAATACGGACCGGGTGATGGCCATCGGGAAAAACGCTCTTTATTTTGAGGACTATGTTCTTTCCATCCAGTATTTCAATCAGGTTATCAATGCCAAGCCTTACTTGGCCGAACCGTATTTTTATCGTGGACTGGCAAAACTGAATCTGGATGACTTTCAAGGTGCGGAAGCCGATTGTACGGAATCGATTGAGCGCAATCCGTATGTACCTAATACGTATCAGGTGAGAGGCATCGCGCGTATCCAGCAAGAAAATTACACGGGTGCCATACAGGATTACGAGAAAGCGTTGACATTCGATCCTGAGAATACCAGCCTGTGGCATAATCTGGCTTTGTCGCGGATGCGGAGCGAGGATTATGCGGAAGCGAAAGCCGACTTGGATACGCTGATCCGGATTGCCCCCCGCTATATTGATGCTTATCTGATGCGTACGGAAGTCTCTCTCAAGCAGAAGGATACGCTTCAAGCCATGTCGGATGCCGACAAGGCTATCGAAATGGACCGTTATAATGCCGACACGTGGGCTTCACGGGGCATGCTTTTCCTTCAGCGGAACAAGTATGCCGATGCCGAAAGCGACCTGACCGAAGCCATACGCCTGTCGGTGCGCAATGCGGGCATGTATATCAACCGTGCGTTGGCACGCTATTACCAGAACAACCTGCGGGGGGCTATGAGCGATTACGACTTGGCTCTTGACATCGACAAGAATAACTTCATCGGGCATTACAACCGGGGCTTGCTCCGTGCCCAGGTAGGAGACGATAACCGGGCTATAGAGGATTTCGACTTTGTGCTCCAGATAGAGCCGGACAATATGATGGCGGTCTTCAACCGGGGCTTGCTGCGTGACAGGACGGGAGATTATGCCGGTGCCATCAGTGACTATACTACGGTGCTGGAAGAGTATCCCAATTTCTTGGCAGGCTATCAGTATCGTGCCGAGGCTCGTAAGAAAACAGGCGACTTGAAAGGTGCAAGCCAGGACGAGATGAAAGTATTGCAGGCGCAACTGGATGCGCAGAACGGAAAGACATCGCAACAGACTGCTTCGGCCGACAAGACCCGTAAGAAGTCGGATAAGAACATGAACAATTTCCGTAAGATTGTAGTGGCAGACAATGAAGACGAACGTTCGAAATACAAGACCGACTATCGGGGACGTGTGCAAGACCGTAATATCACGATTCTTCCCCAGCCGATGTTTGTGTTGAGTTATTACGAACGTCCGGATGAAGTGAAACACCAGATTAATTATTCGAAATATATCGATGACTTGAATAACCGTCGTGTCTTGCCGCACCAGTTGTTGATAACCAATAATGAAGCTTCGCTTACCGAAAGGCAGGTGAAGCAGCATTTTGCATCGATTGATGACATAACGGAGAAGATTGTGAAAGAGCCGGACAATGCCTTGCACTATTTTGCACGTGCCCTTGATTTTTATCTGGTACAGGATTTTGATAATGCGTTGGAAGATTTAGACCGTACCATCGAAAAGGACAATGCGTTTTTCCCAGCCTATTTTATGCGGGCGATGATCCACTACAAACAGTTGGAATACAGGAAGCGGGATGCAAATTATGAGATAGAGCAAAGTCAGGAAAAAACATTGCAGGTACGTGCGCTGGATTATGCCATGGTGCGCGATGATTTGGATGAAGTGATTCGTCTGGCTCCCGATTTTGCCTATGCGTATTATAACCGTGGAAATATCTATGCCGTGATGAAGGATTACCGGTCGGCATTGGTGGATTATAATAAGGCTGTCGAACTTGATTCGCGTTTTTCGGATGCTTATTTCAATCGGGGACTGACGAATGTGTTCTTGGGTAATAACAGCGAGGGTGTGCAAGACTTGAGTAAGGCGGGCGAGCTGGGTATATTCTCGGCATACAGTGTGTTGAAGCGTTTTACCACAATGAAGGAGGAAGATTAGGTAGTTGAAAGATGATAAGATGATAAGTTGGCCAGGTGACAAGGTAACAAGGTTCTGAATGGTTTGACTAAAGGTATTTAAAACCTAGTCCCCTTGTTACCTTGTTGCCTTGTCACTAGTCAACTAATCACCTAAAAATTGTATAATTAAAAAGTTTTGTTTATTTTTGCGACTCAATAAAAAAGACTAACATAAAAGACTATGATTAAGATAACTTTTCCTGATGGCTCTGTTCGCGAGTATAACGAAGGAGTTACTGGTCTGCAGATTGCAGAGAGCATCAGTTCTCGTCTGGCGCAAGATGTTTTGGCTTGTGGCGTAAATGGCGAAACGATTGATTTGATGAGACCTATTAACGAAGATGCCGATTTCGTTCTTTACAAATGGGATGACGAGCAGGGTAAACATGCATTTTGGCATACCAGTGCCCACTTGTTGGCTGAAGCTTTGCAGGAACTGTATCCGGGTATTCAGTTTGGCATTGGTCCTGCTATCGAGAACGGTTTTTATTACGATGTAGATCCGGGAGATGACGTGGTTATCAAAGAAAGCGACCTGCCGGCTATCGAACAGAAGATGATAGAACTGGCTGCACGTAAGGAGCCGCTGGTGCGCAAGAGCATTGCGAAAGACGATGCGCTGAAGATGTTCGGCGAGAGAGGTGAGACATATAAGTGCGAGTTGATTTCTGAATTGGAAGACGGGCATATCACTACCTATACACAAGGTGCATTCACCGATTTGTGCCGCGGTCCGCATTTGCCTTCCACCGCTCCTATCAAGGCTATCAAGCTGTTGTCGGTTGCCGGTGCTTACTGGAGAGGACAGGAAGACCGCAAGCAGATGACCCGTATTTACGGTATTACCTTCCCGAAGAAGAAGATGCTGGATGAATACCTGACCATGCTGGAAGAAGCCAAAAAACGCGACCACCGCAAGATTGGCAAGGAAATGGATTTGTTCATGTTCTCGGATATGGTAGGCAAGGGATTGCCGATGTGGTTGCCGAAAGGTACAGCGTTGCGCATCCGCCTGCAGGATTTCCTGCGCCGCATTCAGGCACGTTACGATTATCAGGAAGTGATGTGTCCGCCTATCGGAAACAAGCTGTTGTATGTCACTTCGGGACACTATGCGAAATACGGTAAGGACTCGTTCCAGCCAATTCATACGCCGGAAGAAGGCGAGGAATATTTCCTGAAGCCGATGAACTGCCCGCATCACTGTATGATTTACCGCAACAGTCCGCGTTCGTACCGCGACCTGCCTTTGCGTATCGCCGAATTCGGTACGGTATGCCGTTATGAGCAGAGCGGTGAGTTGCACGGATTGACCCGTGTGCGCAGCTTTACACAGGACGATGCGCATATCTTCTGCCGTCCCGACCAGGTGAAAGACGAGTTCCTCCGTGTAATGGATATTATCTCGATTGTGTTCAAGTCGATGAACTTCGAGAACTTCGAAGCGCAGATTTCCTTGCGCGACAAGGTGAACCGCGAGAAATACATCGGTAGCGATGAGAACTGGGAAAAGGCAGAACAGGCTATTGTAGAAGCTTGTCAGGAAAAAGGACTGAAGGCGAAAGTGGAATATGGCGAAGCTGCGTTCTATGGTCCGAAGCTCGACTTTATGGTGAAAGATGCTATCGGACGCCGTTGGCAATTGGGTACCATTCAGGTAGACTATAACTTGCCCGAACGTTTCCAGTTGGAATACATGGGTGCCGATAACCAGAAACACCGTCCGGTAATGATTCACCGTGCGCCGTTCGGTTCGATGGAGCGTTTTGTTGCCGTATTGATTGAACATACAGCCGGTAAATTCCCGTTGTGGCTGACTCCCGATCAGGTTGCTGTCCTTCCGATTTCGGAGAAGTTTAATGAGTATGCCGACCAGGTTCGTCTGGAACTGAAGAAGTACGACATCCGCGCGTTGGTAGACGACCGTAACGAAAAGATTGGCCGCAAGATTCGTGACAACGAGATGAAGCACATCCCTTATATGCTGATTGTGGGTGAAAAAGAAGCTGCCAATGGCGAAGTTTCTGTCCGCAAACAGGGAGAAGGCGATAAAGGTACGGTAAAAATCGAAGAATTTGCAAAAAATATTGCGGAAGAAGTTCATAATATGATAAATAAGTGGTAACTTTGCAACCGCATTTGCAAAAGTCATTTTGGCTTTCGGCAAAAAAGAATAACAATAATTACATTAATAATATTATAAGCAGACAAAGGAAACAAGTATTTGAATGAAAAATGACAATTTGAAAGGGCAACATCGAATCAATGAACAGATTCGTGCCAAAGAAGTCCGTATTGTGGGCGACAATATTGAATCGGCTGTTTATCCTATAGCACAAGCTTTGCGGATGGCTGAAGAACATGGTGCCGATTTGGTAGAAATTTCACCCAATGCTGTTCCTCCCGTTTGTAGAATTATTGATTATTCTAAGTTTCTTTACCAGTTGAAGAAACGGGCAAAGGAGCAAAAGGCAAAACAAGTGAAGGTCAATGTAAAGGAAATCCGTTTCGGTCCTCAGACTGACGAACACGATTATAACTTCAAGTTGAAACATGCTATCGGGTTCTTGCAGGGAGGCGATAAGGTGAAAGCATACGTTTTCTTTAAGGGACGTTCCATTCTCTTTAAAGAACAAGGTGAAGTGTTGTTGCTTCGTTTTGCCAATGATTTGGAGGAGTATGCGAAAGTGGAGCAGATGCCTATCTTGGAAGGAAAGCGTATGACTATTGCATTGTCGCCGAAAAAAGCGGGTGGAACAAAGAAACCTGCTGCTCCGAAAGCGGCAGAACCGCGCGAAGCAGGTGTTGTAGAAAAGAATGAGAAAAGTGCGTAACGTGCCGGTATAGTGCGTTGCCACAGTTAATAATAATAATTAAAACTTAAACAAGATGCCAAAAGTAAAGACTAACTCCGGTTCTAAAAAAAGATTCGCTCTTACCGGAACGGGTAAAATCAAAAGAAAGCACGCTTATCATAGTCATATCCTGACTAAGAAGACAAAGAAGCAGAAACGAAACTTGTGTAAAATGGGTTTGGTTCACAGCGCAAACTTAACTGCAGTGAAAGAACTTCTTTGTATGCGTTAATCTTCGCAGGTAGTGTAAATGTATTATTTAAATTATTAACCGAATGCATTAGCCTCAAGTCCGGTTGTAAAACATCGGCGCTAACATTCAAAAATGAATTAAAACTATGCCAAGATCAGTAAATCACGTTGCTTCAAGAGCAAAAAGAAAGAAAATTTTAAAATTAACTAGAGGTTACTTTGGTGCAAGAAAGAACGTTTGGACCGTTGCCAAAAATACATGGGAAAAAGGTTTGACTTATGCATACCGTGACCGTAAGACTAAAAAACGTAACTTCCGCGCATTGTGGATTCAGCGTATCAATGCTGCTGCCCGTCTGGAAGGTATGTCTTACTCAAAACTGATGGGTGCATTGCACAAAGCCGGTATTGAAATCAATCGTAAGGTGTTGGCCGACTTGGCTATGAATCATCCGGAAGCTTTCAAGGCTGTGGTTGATAAAGTTAAGGTGGCTTGATAGAAGTAAAGAAATCAGAAGAAGGCAACTCTTGGAAAAGAGTTGCCTTTTTCGTTGATGTATGCTCGGCATGAGTATTAGCTAACGGGTGCAAGTCCCTAATGAGCCCTAATAGCGGGAATCATACAGCCCAAAGCAAGGGTGTCCATCGCGAGTTGGAATC
>NZ_NFJA01000113.1:0-10453 GCF_002159615.1 Bacteroides sp. An279 | reverse complement strand
CGAAGAACAGGAGCGGAAAGGACCAAAAAATCGCCCAAAGCACACACGAAAACGGATACATCAAGCCAAGAAAAACTTTTTGGAGAAATTCAAAACAGCTTCTCAATCATACATTGATTCATATCCGCTAAATAAATTTATCGGAAAAATTGAAACGCTCTCTTACTAATGATAATTTTTTTCGATAAAAAAGTTTCATTTTATTTGTTTATTCGGGAAAAGGCTTTACCTTTGCAACCGTAAAAACCAATTAAACCGAATGACAATGACAATGACAACTGATATACGAATTAACTTGGCAGTCCTGCATTTGATTCACGTCGTGGTGGTACCAGGGGGTGAGGAAGGTTCGTGTATGTAGTTGTTCGAGATTATACGTTGAAAAGCCTTTCTCACCCCTGAGGTCGAGAGAGGCTTTTTTATAATTGGCAGTTGGGTTAAGCTGGTATTGTGATTGGGTGGAAGCTCAAGAACTTGAAAACTAATAAACTTAAAAACTAAAGAACTAAAAAACATAATGGAGATGAAACATCAGTTACGCAGTTCAATGAGTACCGAAGGCCGGCGCATGGCGGGAGCCCGCGCCTTGTGGGTGGCCAACGGGATGAAGAAAGAAATGATGGGCAAGCCGATTATTGCGGTGGTCAACTCGTTTACCCAGTTTGTGCCGGGACATACCCACCTGCATGAAATCGGGCAGATGGTGAAAGCCGAAATCGAACGGCAGGGGTGCTTTGCCGCCGAGTTCAACACCATTGCCATTGATGACGGAATAGCGATGGGGCACGACGGGATGTTGTATTCATTGCCTTCGCGCGACATTATCGCCGACAGCATCGAGTATATGGTGAACGCGCATAAGGCGGATGCGATGATTTGCATCTCCAATTGCGACAAGATTACGCCGGGGATGCTGATGGCGGCGATGCGGCTCAATATCCCCACGGTGTTCGTGTCGGGAGGACCGATGGAGGCCGGCGAGTGGGGCGGGATGCATCTCGACCTGATAGACGCGATGATTAAGTCGGCGGACACGAGTGTGAGCGATGCCGATGTGGCGGAAATAGAGCGTCATGCCTGCCCCGGATGCGGGTGCTGCTCGGGAATGTTCACCGCCAACTCGATGAATTGCCTGAACGAGGCAATCGGGCTTGCCCTGCCGGGGAACGGCACCGTTCTTGCTACGCACGCCAACCGCCGCATCCTGTTCGAAGACGCGGCACGGCTCATCGTGGAGAATGCGTGGAAGTATTACCGTGATGGGGATGATAGTGTATTGCCACGGAGCATCGCCACACGCCAGGCTTTCCTCAACGCCATGACCCTCGACATTGCGATGGGCGGTTCTACCAACACGGTGCTTCACCTGCTTGCCATTGCCCACGAGGCGGAAGTGGATTTCTGTATGGACGACATCGACCAGCTTTCGCGACGCGTGCCTTGCCTGTGCAAGGTGGCTCCCAATACGCAGAAATACCACATACAGGACGTGAACCGTGCCGGTGGTATTCTGAACATTTTGGGCGAGCTGGCGAAGGGAGGCTTGCTGGACACTTCGGTGCGCCGGGTAGACGGAACTACCTTGGCAGAAGCCATAGCCCGATATAATATATGTGTGCCTGCTCCCGATCCCGAGGCGTTGCGCATTTACCGGAGCGCACCGGGCGGAAAGTTCTGCATCGCGCTGGGCGCGCAGGACACAATGTACGATACGTTGGACACCGACCGTGCCACAGGGTGTATCCGTGATTTGCAACATGCTTATTCGAAAGACGGAGGCCTGGCGGTATTGAAGGGCAACATTGCGCAGGACGGATGCGTGGTGAAGACGGCTGGAGTGGATGAGAGTATCTGGAAATTCTCCGGTCCCGCTAAAGTCTTCGATTCGCAGGAAGCGGCTTGCGAGGGAATCTTGGGAGGCAAGGTGGTGAGCGGCGATGTGGTGGTCATCACCCACGAAGGTCCCAAAGGAGGACCGGGAATGCAGGAAATGCTTTACCCCACATCGTACATCAAGTCGAAACACTTGGGCAAAGAGTGTGCCCTCATTACCGACGGACGCTTTAGCGGCGGTACATCGGGTTTGAGCATCGGGCACATTTCGCCCGAAGCTGCTGCCGGGGGAAACATCGGTAAGATTGTAGACGGCGACATCATCGAGATAGATATCCCGAACCGCACCATCAACGTACGGCTGAGCGATGAAGAACTGGCGGCACGTCCGATGGCACCCGTTACGCGCGACCGCAAGGTGTCGAAAGCTCTCAGGGCGTATGCCGCGATGGTAAGCTCGGCGGATAAAGGAGGAGTGAGAATGATTGACTGAATTGTTTAGGTACTAGGTAACTAGGTTCTGGATTCCATTCGTAAGACTATTCAAAGCTTAGTCAACTAGTATATAAACCCTAGTTCCTAAAATAAATAAAAGGAAGAATATGGACAAAGAAAGAATAACAGGCTCGGAGGCATTGATGCGTTCGCTGGAGCACGAAGGGGTGAAGACGCTTTTCGGCTATCCCGGCGGAGCCATTATGCCGGTATTTGATGCATTATACGACCATCGGGACAAGTTGAACCATATCCTTGTGCGCCACGAACAGGGAGCGGTACATGCGGCACAGGGCTTTGCCCGGGTGTCGGGTGAGGTAGGAGTATGTCTGGTGACGAGCGGTCCCGGTGCTACGAATACCATTACTGGTGTGGCGGATGCGATGATAGACAGTACGCCCATTGTGGTGATAGCCGGTCAGGTGGGTGCATCGTTATTGGGAACAGACGCTTTTCAGGAAGTGGACCTGGTAGGTGTTACCCAGCCTATATCGAAATGGAGTTACCAGATACGTCGTGCCGAAGACGTGGCATGGGCGGTGTCGCGTGCGTTCTACCTTGCGCGGAGCGGGCGTCCCGGTCCGGTGGTGCTTGATTTTGCCAAGAATGCGCAGACCGAAATGACGGAATACGAACCGGTGGATGTGGACTTTATCCGGAGTTATGACCCTGACCCCGAGACTGACCCGAAGATGGTGGCAGAGGCGGTGAAGCTCATCAACGAAGCCGAACGCCCCTTGCTGCTGGTAGGGCAGGGTGTAGAATTGGGAGGTGCACAAGAAGAACTGAAAGCATTTGCCGAGAAGGCGGACATCCCCTGCGGATGTACCTTGTTGGGGCTTTCGGCATTGCCTTCAGCCCATCGGCTGAACAAGGGAATGCTGGGGATGCACGGTAATCTTGCTCCTAACGTGAAGACTAACGAGTGTGATGTGCTGATAGCCGTGGGGATGCGTTTCGACGACCGTGTGACGGGTAAGCTGGAAACATACGCCCGTCAGGCGAAGGTCATCCACTTGGATGTAGACCCTTCGGAGATAGGCAAGAACGTGCCGGTGGATGTGCCCGTGCTGGGCAATTGCAAGCGTACGTTGGCTTTGCTGACCGAATTGATACAGACCCACAAGCATACGGAATGGATAGAAAGTTTCCGCCCGTACGATGAGAAAGAGTACGAGCAGGTAATCCGTCCCGAGGTACATCCCGAAAGCGGTCCGCTGAATATGGGCGAGGTGGTCAATGCCGTGAGCGAGGCAACTTGCCGCGAAGCGATATTGGTGACCGATGTAGGCCAGAACCAGATGATGGCATGCCGCTATTTCAAGTTTGGGAAAAAACGGAGCATCGTGACTTCGGGTGGTATGGGAACGATGGGCTTCTGCCTTCCGGCGGCAATTGGTGCCACGTTTGGATGTCCCGGACGTATGGTATGCGCCTTTATGGGCGACGGAGGCTTGCAGATGACGATGCAAGAGCTGGGTACCGTGATGGAGCAGCAAGTACCGGTGAAGCTTATTTTACTGAACAATAATTACTTAGGTAATGTGCGCCAATGGCAGGCGATGTTTTTCAACCGCCGCTATTCGTTTACGCCGATGATGAACCCCGACTACATGCAGATAGCTGCCGCCTACGGCATAGCCGGACGCCGCGTGATGGAACGGGACGAGCTGGAAGGTGCCATCCGCGAGATGCTGGACACCGACGGTCCTTTCCTGCTCGAAGTGTGTGTGGTAGAAGAAGGCAATGTCCTCCCGATGACTCCTCCGGGAAGTTCGGTAAACGATATGCTGCTTGAACTGGATTGTTGAATATCAGTTGACAAGGTACCAGTTTACAAGGAGACAAGGTTCTGAATAGCTTTGTGTATCTAAAACCTTGTCAACTCGTTAACTCGTCAACTTGTTACCTAAAAATAAAACGCAAATGGATAATAAGACATTATATACAATTATCGTTCACTCGGAAAACTTTGCCGGTTTGCTCAATCAGGTGACCGCCGTGTTCACCCGCCGGCAAATCAATATCGAGAGTCTGAACGTTTCGGCATCTTCCATCAAGGGCGTGCATAAATATACGATAACGTGCTGGACCACCCCCGACATCGTGGAGAAGGTAGTGCGTCAGATAGAGAAGAAAATCGACGTCATTCAGGCGCATTATTTCACTGAAAAGGAAATCTTTCAGCGTGAGGTGGCGATGTACAAGGTTTCTACACCCGAGTTTCAGTCGAACCCCGAGGCATCGAAGGTGGTGCGCCGTGCCAGTGCGCACATCGTGGAGGTGAACCCCACGTTCTGCATCGTGGAACTGACAGGAATGAGTGCCGAAATCACCGACTTGTACCAGAAGCTGAAAGACCTGAACTGCGTGCTCCAGTTTGTCCGCTCAGGGCGGATAGCTGTGTCTACCAGTTGTTTCGAGCGGGTGAACGAGTACCTGGCGCATCGGGAAGAACGTTATTTGAAAGAGAAAAAAGAGTAAACATTATGGACGCAAAAGAGAAAGTAGGCAGATACGAATTTGTGGCTGAGCCTTTTCATGTAGATTTTGCGGGACGGCTCACCATGGGAGTATTGGGAAACCATTTATTGAATTGTGCCGGATTCCATGCCGCCGACCGCGGGTTTGGGATAGCGGTATTGAATGAGAACCATTATACGTGGGTGCTTTCGCGCTTGGCGGTGGAAATGACCGATATGCCCCGGGCATACGAGAAGTTCAGTATCGAGACATGGGTGGAAAATGTCTACCGGCTCTTCACCGACCGCAACTTCGCGGTACTCAATGCGGAAGGCAAGCCCATCGGTTATGCACGTTCGGTATGGGCGATGATTAGTATGGAGACTCGTAAGCCTGCCGATTTGTTTCTCTTGCATGGCGATGAAATCACAAGCTATATATGCGCCGACAAGCCTTGTCCCATCGCAAAGGCGGGCAGGGTAAAGGTAGGCGATGCGCAGCCGGTGGCGGAATATCATACCCGGTACAGCGACATCGACCTGAACGGGCATGTGAACAGCATCAAGTACATCGAGCATATCCTCGACCTGTTTCCGCTGGAAATGTACCGTGAAAAAACGCTGCACCGTTTTGAGGTGGCGTATGCAGCCGAAAGCCATTATGGTGATGTGCTGGGGTTTTATCGGGAACAGAAGTCGGAAAACGAATACGACATCGAGGTACGGAAGAACGGGACTGAGACCGCCATACGGAGCAAAGTGGTGTTTGAATAATTAATAATTAAAAATGAAGAATTAAAAACCTCTGTGCCCTTTGTGGTGAAAACTTAAAAACTAACAAACTTAAAAACTAACAAACTCAAATATTAACTTGCGGACCGTTAAGGTCTGCGTAAAAAGATTGTAATTTTATGGCAAAAATGAATTTTGGCGGAGTTATCGAAAACGTAGAGACCCGCGAAGAATTTCCTTTGGAAAAAGCACGTGAAGTATTGAAAGACGAAACCATAGCCGTAATCGGTTACGGCGTACAGGGACCGGGCCAGTCGTTGAACTTGCGCGATAACGGGTTCAATGTCATCGTGGGCCAGCGTCCGGGAAAGACATACGATAAAGCCGTTGCTGACGGATGGGTGCCGGGCGAAACCCTTTTCGGCATCGAAGAGGCTTGCGAGCGTGCGACGATTATCGCCGTATTGCTCTCGGATGCAGCGCAGATAGCTTGCTGGCCGACTATCGAGAAACATCTTACGGCTGGTAAGGCACTGTATTTCTCTCACGGTTTCGCCATTACGTGGAACGACCGTACAGGTGTGGTTCCCCCGAAAGATGTAGACGTGATTATGGTGGCACCGAAAGGTTCGGGAACTTCTTTGCGTACCATGTTCCTCGAAGGCCGCGGGCTGAACTCGTCATACGCTATCTATCAGGATGCTACCGGTAAGGCTTGGGACCGTGTCATCGCTATGGGTATTGGTATTGGTTCGGGATACCTGTTCGAAACCACTTTCCAGCGCGAAGCTACTTCCGACCTGACCGGCGAACGCGGTACGCTGATGGGTGCCATCCAGGGTTTGCTTTTGGCTCAGTACGAAACTTTGCGCGAACACGGGCACACGCCTTCTGAAGCTTTCAATGAAACCGTAGAAGAGCTTACCCAGTCGCTGATGCCGCTCTTTGCCGCCAAAGGTATGGATTGGATGTATGCCAACTGCTCTACTACCGCCCAGCGCGGCGCACTCGACTGGATGGTTCCGTTCCACGATGCTACCAAGCCGGTATTCGAAAAACTGTATAAGTCGGTAGCCGACGGACTGGAAGCCCAGCGTTCCATCGACTCCAACTCTCAGCCCGACTATCGCGAAAAGCTGAACGAAGAGTTGAAAGCCTTGCGCGAAAGCGAAATGTGGCAGACGGGTGTGGTAGTACGTAAGCTCCGTCCGGAAAATAACTGAGCAATTGACAATTGACAATTATTTCTGATTGGCAATTGATGATTGGTAATGATTGCTTTATGCTCCAGTCCCCAAAGGGCACAAAGCACTTTGCCGGTTGTCAATTGCCAATTGTTTTTTTGGCAGATAAGAAAAAGTGTTGTACATTTGCCGTAGACCATTAAAAAACAGACTATTTATGAAAATGCGTGTATTTTTAGGAATGATGGCAATGTGCTTTGCGCTTTTTGTGTATGCAGAGAGTGATCCTACGTTGTTTGTACGGAACAGATATCCGGATGCCCGTATTTTAGACCGTGATTGGGATGACGGATTCATCGAAGTGAAAATGTCGCATCGCGGAAAGGAAAAGATCGTTATTTTCAATGCCGATGGAAAATGGTTGCGTACCATGTGGGAAGTACGCCGCAGCAGGCTTCCGCGTGCGGTAATCAGTGTATTGAGAAGGACAGGGTTCGTGTACGAAGAGATAGACGATAACGATAATATGGCGATGGAGAACCGTCGGGGAATGTTCTATATCGTTCAGGCCGACCGTAATGACCAAAGCTACGTGCTGGTGGTGTCGGAGCGGGGAAACATCATCGACCGCTTTTACGATGACGAATGGGATGACGAGTGGGACGAAGGACGCTGGGAAGGCGAGTCTTGGGATGACGGCGAGGACCATTTCGACGAAGGAGATGATGAGTGGGACGACCACAACCGTTATCGCCGTCCTCACCGCCACCATCGCGGGTGTTGTCATGAAGACGATGGTGAGGACCGTTTCGATGAAGGAGACGACTAGTGAGAAGTTATCGCCCCGCTGGTGTGGGCTGGGAGTTGAATGCCAATACCTCAGAAAAACTTTTTGGAGAAATTCAAAACAGATTCTCGGTAAGACTATCGACCTTTAACTCCTGAACGAAGTGATAACTCCTGTGAAACATAACTACGTTTAACTCCTGGTTCACATGAATAGCAAATTGGCAAATCGTAACTTGAAAAAAGATTCTCCGTGGGCGTGGGTGCCTACGCTCTATTTTGCGGAAGGGCTGCCCTATATAGCGGTAATGACCCTCTCGCTGGTGATGTATAAGCGGATGGGCATCTCGAATGCCGAGGTGGCGCTCTATACGGGTTGGCTCAACCTGCCGTGGGTGGTCAAGCCTTTGTGGAGCCCGTTCGTAGACTTGGTGCGCACCAAACGCTGGTGGGTAGTGGCAATGCAAATGCTTATTGGTGCTGCACTGGCGGGTATTGCTTTCCTTATACCTGCACCGCATTTCTTTCAGTCCACGCTCGCCCTGTTCTGGCTGATGGCGTTTGCCTCTGCCACCCACGACATTGCAGCCGACGGGTTCTATATGTTGGGGCTTACGCCGCACCAGCAAGCTTTGTTTGTGGGCATCCGGAGCACCTTCTACCGCCTTGCCACCATCGCCGGCCAAGGATTGTTCCTGATGTTTGCCGGCTGGTTGGAACAGTCGGGTAGGGGAGTCCCTTTTGCCTGGAGCGTTACGTTCTTACTGTTGGCGGGGGTGTTTCTTGCTGTGTTCGTCTACCACGCTTTTGTACTTCCGTGTCCCAGTGCCGATCGTCCGGCAGCAAGCATTTCGGCGCAGAGCCTGTGGCGCGAGTTCCTTCTCACTTTCCGCTCGTTTTTCCGTAAGGAAGGCATCGGCGTGGCATTGCTCTTCATGCTGCTCTACCGCTTCCCCGAAGCGCAATTGGCGAAGATGGGCATTCCGTTCCTGCTCGACCCCGTGGCAGAAGGAGGGCTGGGCATGACCACCGAGCAGATAGGTTTCACGCAGGGCACAGTGGGCGTCATCGGGTTGACTTTGGGCGGCATTCTGGGTGGCATCGCCGTGGCGCGTCACGGCTTGAAGCGTTGGCTTTGGGCGATGGTATGGGCGATATCTCTGCCCGATCTGGTGTACGTTTACCTCAGCTATTTTCCCCAAACGCCCTTACTTTGGGTCAACGTGTGCATTTTCATCGAGCAGTTGGGCTACGGCTTCGGCTTCACCGCCTACATGATGTACCTCATCTATTTTTCGCGTGGGAGCCACAGCACCGCCCATTACGCCATCTGTACCGCCTTTATGGCGCTGGGCATGATGTTGCCTGGCATGGCAGCCGGCTGGCTTCAGGAGCTTCTGGGCTATCGTCATTTCTTCATCTGGATTATGGCGTGCTGCGGTGCGACTTTCGCCGTGGCGGCCTTGCTGAAGATAGACCCGGAATTTGGGAAGAAATGAGTAGATTTAATGGCTAATGTGAGAATGAATCAGCACATTGCATTTGTTTATTAGAAGCTGTTTTGAGTTTATCGTGCGATGATTTGGGATGAGTTTTTGTAGAGACGCAAAATCTTGCGTCTTTACTATGAGGAAGATAGCGGGCTATCTGACGAAGAACAGGAGCGAAAAGGACCCAAAATCGCCCAAAGCACACACGAAAACGGATACATCAAGCCAAGAAAAACTTTTTGGAGAAATTCAAAATAGCTTCTTAGCACATTAAACTGTAGTTTTGTAAATTGTAAATTGAAAAATAGTAAATGAATTTATGTTGGCTTATACTTATGTAGAACAAGGCAGATTCGAATGGCGCGATAAGCCGGAACCTCGGCTGGAGGGGCAGCGCGATGCCATCGTAAGGGTCACGCTGAGCAGCATTTGCACCAGCGACCTGCATATCAAACACGGAAGCGTGCCGCGTGCCGTGCCGGGCATCACGGTAGGTCACGAGATGGTGGGTGTGGTGGAAGCCGTGGGCGAGGCTGTGAAGAACATTGCGCCGGGCGACCGTGTGACCGTCAATGTGGAAACCTTTTGCGGAGAATGCTTCTTTTGCCGCCACGGGTACGTGAACAATTGTACCGACCCTCACGGCGGATGGGCGCTGGGATGCCGTATCGATGGTGGGCAGACGGGATATGTACGTGTGCCTTATGCCGACACAGGGCTGAACCGCATCCCCGACTCGGTGACCGACGAGCAGGCGTTGTTTGTGGGCGATATACTTGCTACCGGCTTTTGGGCGGCGCGTATCTCCGAGGTGAAAGAGGAGGATACGGTGCTTATCATCGGAGCCGGTCCTACGGGTATTTGTACCTTGCTTTGCACGATGCTGAAGCGTCCGCGGCGCATCATTGTGTGCGAACGTTCGCCCGAACGCATCCGTTTCGTACGCCGGCATTACCCCGAAGTGCTGGTAACAGAACCCGAAGATTGCCTTGCCTTTGTGAAAGCGCATAGTGTGCACGGTGGTGCCGATGTGGTGATGGAAGTGGCAGGAACAGACGATACGTTCCGCCTGGCGTGGGAGTGTGCCCGCCCCAATGCCATCGTGACCGTGGTGGCGATGTACGACAAGCCCCAAATGTTGCCTTTGCCCGACATGTATGGCAAGAATCTCACCTTCAAGACTGGCGGTGTGGACGGGTGTGACTGCGCCGAGATACTCGGTCTGATAGAAGCAGGCAAGATAGACACTACTCCGCTTATTACCCACCGTTTTCCACTTCGCCAGATAGAGGAGGCTTATCACATTTTTGAGAATAAGCTGGACGGGGTGATGAAGATTGCTATCAGTGGATAATTAGTGTTAGAAGCTGTTTTGAATTTATCGTGCGATGATTTGGGATGAGTTTTTGAGGCATTTTCGCTTTTGTGATGAGGAAGATAGCGGGCTATCTGACGAAGAACAGGAGCGAAA
>NZ_NFJA01000112.1:0-10676 GCF_002159615.1 Bacteroides sp. An279 | reverse complement strand
CTGACGAAGAACAGGAGCGAAAAGGACCAAAAAATCGCCCAAAGCACACACGAAAACGAACACATCAAGCCAAGAAAAACTTTTTGGAGAAATTCAAAACAGCTTCTTAATCTGTGTAATCTGTGGTGAAATAACATATACCATGGAACACGTAAGAAAGCCTGAATGGCTCAAGATACAAATCGGTGCCAATGCCCGTTATGCCGATACCAAACGCATCGTAGATACACACAAGCTGCACACCATTTGCTCCAGCGGACGCTGCCCGAATTTGGGTGAATGTTGGGGAAAAGGAACCGCTACCTTCATGATTGGCGGAGCCATCTGTACCCGTTCGTGCAAGTTCTGCAATACCCAAAGCGGAAAGCCGCTTCCGCTCGACCCGGAAGAGCCCCGGCACGTAGCGGAGTCTATCCGTCTGATGAAGCTGGACCATGCAGTCATAACCTCGGTAGACAGAGACGATTTGCCCGACTTGGGAGCCGCACATTGGGCAGAGACCATCCGGTGCATTAAGGAAATGAACCCTGATACCACCCTTGAAACACTTATTCCGGATTTTCAGGGGCGTGCCGAACTTATCCGGCTTGTCATCCATGCGTATCCCGATATCATTTCACACAATCTGGAAACCGTAAGGCGCATCACCCCACTGGTGCGGAGTGTAGCTACATACGAACGGAGCCTGCAAGTGATACGGATGATAGCCGAAAGCGGAATTACGGCAAAGTCGGGCATAATGGTCGGTTTAGGAGAGACACCGGAAGAAGTAGAACAGACGATGGATGACCTGCTTGCATGCGGATGCAAGATTCTGACTATCGGTCAATATCTCCAGCCAAGCCGGAAGCATTATCCCGTAGCGGCATACATCACTCCCGGGCAATTCCAGAAGTATAAAGAGATAGGCGAAGAAAAAGGATTCTCTACCGTAGAGAGCGGTCCGTTGGTCCGCTCCTCGTATCATGCGGAAAAACACATCCGGTTCACTTGATAAACGCAACCGCCTGCGATGGCTGATGCAAGCGGTTGGGATGTCAGATGCAGCCGCTTGCGTAGGGCAATACATACGGATGCGTTTCCGCATGCGCTTATCCGTTCCGTCATCCGGGGCGAAAAGCCTCATTTATAAATTAAGAAGATGCAGGGGATTTTAGACAAATCGGGCAAATGCCCCTTCCATTCCCGGATGGTCTTTGTCTTGATGTATTCGCCTTCACACGTAATGTTGGCGGCTATGCAAAGCTTGGTTTGCGGGCGGCAGGTCTTTAAGATATCCTCTGCCATTTTATTGTTCCGGTACGGAGTCTCGATGAACAATTGGGTCTGGGATTCGCCGTAAATGCGCTGTTCCAGCTCTTTTATACGTTTTATGCGCTCGGAAGAGTCGATGGGTAAGTAACCGTGGAAAGCAAAGCTTTGTCCGTTGAAGCCCGAGCCCATTACCGACAGGATGATAGAAGAAGGGCCTACCAGCGGAACGACCTTTAGGTTCTTGCGCTGGGCAATAGCCACGACATCGGCTCCCGGGTCGGCTACGGCAGGGCATCCTGCTTCTGAAATTACCCCCATCGGATGTCCTTCTTCCAAAGGACGGAGATAGCCCGACACCACTTCCGGAGCGGTGTGCTTGTTCAGCGGATAAAAAGCCAGCCCGCCGATATCGATGTCCCGGTCTACTTTCTTCAGGAAACGCCGTGCCGAACGCACGTCTTCTACAATAAAATGCTTGATTTGTAAAATGATTTCTTTGTTATAGGAAGGAAGAACACGTTCGATGGCCGTGTCACCCAATGTAACCGGCAATAAATATAATGCTGTATCCATACTTTAAAAAACTAATTAGGTAAGGCCGTCCCTTATTCGAGTGTAAGCTCTCTGAAATCTTCACACTCCAGCAAAGCTTCGACAGATACATCCGGATGCTCTTTCATGTACTTATCCGTCAATTGCATCCCCAACCATACTCCTACAATAGGAGGTATAGGCTCTCCTTTTAAAATAATATTAGGGTCAGGATGCGTGTAAGCACGAATTACCATCGGGTCGGTACTCGACAAATGTCCCCGGCGTACCATCCAGTCCCACAGTTTCTTCCCATTCTTCTTACACCAGTCTGTTTCAGCCTTGGTATAACCCAGCATTTCTGCATCCGAAGAATACCCCAGGATTTTTCGCACCAGCCAATTGATTTTTCCTTGATGCATCATCACATCGAAAAGAGTACGATGACCTGTTTCCCATCCAAACGGATACAGACTTACCAAATAAAAAGTAAAACAATCGGGAAGTATACGTTCGGGGGTCATCGAGCGGCGCTGGTATGCATAATAATAACGTTTGTACAAAGGATAATCCTCGCCCATATACTTATCCAGACTGATTCCCAACAAACTGTCCCCTACTACCACCGACTGGTTCAAAGCAGAAATTTGAGCATACACCTGCGGAACCGGAAGCGAAGGAATTTCTTTCTTCAAACGCTTGAACCCCTCGGTCAGCCGTTCCTCTATCGGTGTCATATCACTGAACTTCTCTTCCGCCTCTTCCATCAAACGAAGCAAGACCGAATCGGAATAATAAGTACACAAACGTTCGTTAATGTCTGGTGCATCCACGCTGCCCAACATCAGCACATCTTCAATAAGGATGCGCGTAGCCTGCGGATAATCCATATTCATTTTCTGAATAGCTGAAATGCTATTCATGACGGTCGCCTCATATTGTAAACGGTCATAACGAAAAACTTTTATCCTTCTGTCAGACAAAGCGTCACCGCTTTGCATATCTGACTGACAGGATGCAAAGGCAATGACGCTTAATAATATGAATAAAAGTTTTTTCATTCAGAAATGATTATTTATCCGTAAATGATATTTCCATTTTCGTCCTTATATTCATCGAGGCCTTTTTCATAAGTTGCCATTGCACGCAAACTCATGCCTACACTTGAAAAACCTCCGTCGTGATACAGGTTCTGCATGGTCACCTTACGGGTCAGGTCAGAGAACATCACGATGCAATAGTCTGCACATTCGTCTGCCGAAGCGTTACCCAGCGGAGACATGCGGTTGGCAAAGTCGAACAGTTTGTCCATGCCTTTCACTCCCGAACCTGCGGTAGTCATCGTCGGCGACTGGGAAATCGTATTGATACGTACGTTGTGCTCGCGTCCGTAAATGTATCCGAAGCTGCGTGCGATAGATTCCAGCAATGCCTTCGCATCTGCCATGTCGTTATAGCCGTAGAATGTGCGTTGTGCAGCTACATAACTCAAGGCTACAATCGAACCGTACTCGTTGATGGCATTCAGTTTTTTCGCGCTCTGAATCATCTTGTGGAACGAAACAGCTGAAATATCCAGCGTCTTGTTCAACATGTCGTAATCCAGATCATCGTATGTACGTTTCTTACGCACGTTGGGCGACATGCCGATAGAGTGCAATACAAAGTCTATTTTACCGCCCAATATTTCCATCGAACGCTTGAACACGTTTTCCAAATCTTCCACACTCGTTGCATCAGCCGGTATTACCTCACAATTCAGTTTTTCAGCCAAAGCTGATATTTCTCCCATACGGACTGCTACCGGAGTATTGGACAATGTTATCACAGCCCCTTCCTCTACAGCCTTTTCTGCTACTTTCCATGCGATAGACTGCTCGTTCAAGGCACCGAATACAATACCTCTTTTTCCTTTTAATAAATTATAACTCATACGTCTTAAACTATAAATTCGGGACAAAGATACAAACATTTCCATTAATCGAACTATTTTCAACAAACGAAATAGCAAATATGAACAATTTTACCTGCCAAGTGATTAAATTATCCATTCTCCAACCAATTTTTGCGCATAAAAGTTCCACATCCGCCCATTTTTTTTACCTATTCAGTCAAAATATTCACATGAGTCTAAACGAAAAGCACTACATTTGTGAATATTATCATACCTTGATGCAAAACTCAAAAAAACATAAGAATATGATTAAATTTAACACGTTACGACATTACTTGCTTTCTGTAGGAATAGCAACTTTTATTGGTACTGGAACCACAAAGGCACAGGCAAATACGCCCATTATCCCGGATGATGTGTATAGCAACCTGCCATTCCAAATGACCAAAGTGCAACAACCCGTGTTTCCCGCCTATTCCCGTTCGATAACTGAGTTCGGTGCTACTGCCGACGGAACCACGCTCAACACGGAAGCATTTGCTCAAACCATCGAAGCCGTATCCCGACAAGGAGGAGGTACCGTGATAGTACCGGCAGGTTTGTGGCTTACCGGACCTATCGTACTGAAAAGCAATATCAACCTGCACTTGGAAGAAAATGCTCTGGTGCTCTTTACAGCCGACCACACACAATATCCCATTATCAAGACTTCATTCGAAGGACTGGAGACACGACGGTGCCAATCGCCCATATCTGCCAACGGTGCTGAAAACATAGCCATCACAGGCAAAGGTGTAATAGACGGGAACGGAGACACTTGGCGCCCCGTAAAGAAAAGCAAGATGACTTCATCACAATGGAATAAACTGGTCGCTTCGGGAGGCGTACTCAATGAAAAAGGAGATATATGGTACCCAAGCGAAGGTTCTATTAAAGGAGCCAATGCGTGTAAAGACTTCAATGTGCCCGAAGGTATCGAGACCGATGAGGAATGGGCCAGTATCCGCGACTGGTTACGCCCCGTGCTGCTGAGCCTCATCAAGTGCAAGAAAGTAATGCTCGAAGGAGTAACCTTCAAAAACTCACCCAGCTGGTGTCTGCATCCCCTCTCATGCGAAGACCTGACCATTACAGGAATCAGCGTATCCAATCCCTGGTACTCACAAAACGGAGATGCACTCGACATTGAATCGTGCAATCGTGTACTGGTACTCGGCAGCAGCTTTGACGCGGGAGACGACGGTATCTGCATCAAGTCGGGTAAGGACGAAAGCGGACGCCTGCGCGGCGAACCTTGTCAAAACGTAATTATCCGCAACAACGTGGTACTGCACGGACACGGCGGATTTGTAGTAGGTAGTGAAATGTCTGGAGGAGTAAAAAACATTTATGTAGACAACTGCTCTTTCCTTGGTACCGATGTTGGCTTGCGTTTCAAGAGTACACGCGGCCGTGGCGGGGTAGTGGAAAACATCCACATCAATAACATCAACATGATTAATATCCCGAACGAGGCACTTATCTTCGACTTGTTCTATGGTGGTAATGCACCGGGTGAAGAAAATGCTTCGGGTGCTCCGAAAGAGGAAGTTGTGCCTCCGGTAACCGAGGAGACTCCGGCATTCCGTGATATCTTCATCAAGAATGTCACCGCAAAGAATGTAGGACGTGCTGTACTGTTCAACGGACTTCCCGAAATGCCTATCAAGAACATTTTCCTGGAGAATGTAACCATTTCCGATGCAAAGGACGGCGTGACATTGAACCGTGCCGAAAACGCGACCCTGAAGAATGTGAAAGTTATCACGACAAAAGGTGGCGATAACCTGAAGATGATGGGGGTAACCAACATTACCGTAGGAGATAAGAAGTACGAAAAAATCGGAAATAAAGCCGAGTCTTATAAATTCTGACCGCATTATCATTAGGTACCGGTTGGCATGCACGTATTAAAAAGCTTCTCCGCACTTAGTTGCTAGCCAACGGGTACCTAGTTGCCTAAATAAATTGACACTTATGAAAACATTCGCTATTATTGGCTTAGCATTGCTGGCAGGAAGTATCTCTGCTTCCGCACAAGACTCAGAGAAAACATTTCAAGTGATTGTAGAGAACCCTTGGCAAACAGAAAAAACCGATGAACCTGTCGTGATAGACCTTCATACGTTGAAAACAGGGTTTACGGTAAAATCAGCAGTTGTATCCGACGGAACTTCTGAAATACCCTCCCAGTTGGACGATATGAATGGCGATACCCGTGCCGACGAGCTGGCATTTGTCATCGACGTACCTGCACAAGGCAAAAAGACACTGACCGTCACGCTTTCTCCGAAAAAGAGCGATAAGGTATATCCCGCACGTGTTTTTGCCGAAATGTTGTTCCGTACTTCCAAGAAAAACCAATATGCCAAAGGGTATGCCATTTATGCCGATGGAAACGCTTATACGTATACCATTCAGCAACATCATGGCATCGCTTTCGAAAGCGAGCTGGTAGCATACCGCATTTATTTCAACGAAAAGCAGACCACAGACCTTTATGGCAAATTCCGCAAAGGACTGGAAATCGAGGAAAGCCAGTTTTATCCTACCGATGAGCAATTGAAGCGGGGATTCGGGGATGACGTCATCAAGGTGAACAATAGTTGCGGAGCCGGAACGCTCCGGGGATGGGACGGCACGCAGACTACCATGATTCAGCCCGTTGACATCCGTGGCCAGCGGATTCTTGCCGACGGTCCGGTACGTACCGTAGTAGATGCCGAAGTGAAAGGCTGGCAATATCAGGGTAAAGAACTGAATATGATAAACCGTTACACCCTCTATGCCGGACACCGTGATGCACAGGTGGATGTGATTTTTGATGCTCCGCTGACTGATGAAGTGTTTGCTACCGGTGTGCAAAACATAACCGGACATGCCGCAATGTATTCCGACCATGAAGGACTCGTAGCAAGCTGGGGAACCGATTGGCCAGTAAACGATACGGTGAAGTATAAAAAGGAAACGGTAGGTCTTGCTACGTATATCCCTAAGAAACTGGTCGTAAAAGAAACCGCCGACAAGGAGAACTTCCTTTATACCGTGAGCGCTCCCGGCGAAAGTTCATTCCGTTATTACACGTCGTTTACATCGTGCAAGGAAACTTTTGGATATCCGACCAAAGAAAAATGGTTTGCCTACGTGCAAGAATGGAAGAAGTATTTGGAACAGCCTGTTAAGATACAAGTCATTGAGTAAGCAAAGTTGCGGTGTGCTGCCCATACTCCGGCATTTGACCTAAAGTATAAAGAATCATAAAATTTGCCCGGCAGGGCAGGTAAACCGCATATCTCAATCGTAATAGGCAAAAAGTGAAATCTAAATTGTAAACCGTAAATTGTAAATGTACAAGATGAAACAACTTCTACTCTCAATCCTGCTGGGAGGCTGTGCGCTTCCTGCGCTGCACGCCCAAGATAACTATGTTTCGGAAGTATGGGTGGCCGACCAAGGTGACGGAACGTATAAAAATCCGGTTCTTTATGCCGACTATTCCGACCCCGATGTTATCCGTGTGGGCGAAGATTATTACCTCACTTCATCCAGTTTCGGATGTTTGCCCGGACTTCAGGTGCTTCATTCCAAAGACTTGGTGAACTGGAGTTTCGCAGGTGTTGCAGTGCCTCATGCCTTGCCTCCTGTAACCGATACTGCCCCTCAGCACGGAAACCGTGTATGGGCTCCCTGCATCCGTCATCATAACGGAGAGTTTTATATCTTTTGGGGAGACCCCGATCAAGGTATCTTTATGGTGAAAGCCAAGGATGTGAAAGGACCGTGGTGCGAACCGGTATTGGTGAAAGCAGCCAAGGGAATTATTGACACCACTCCGCTTTGGGACGAAGACGGACGTGTGTACCTTGCTCACGCTTACGCCGGAAGCCGTGCCGGACTGAAGAGCGTCATTGCCGTATGCGAATTGAGCGCCGATGCCACCCGCACCATCGGACCCTCACGAATCGTATTCGACGGACACGAAGCGCACGAAACCTGCGAAGGTCCCAAGTTCTACAAACGCAATGGATATTATTACATGTTTTTCCCTGCCGGTGGAGTACCGACGGGCTGGCAGGTAGTAGCACGCTCGAAAAACGTATATGGCCCTTACGAATGGCGTACCGTGATGGCACAAGGCAACAGCCCTGTCAACGGTCCTCACCAAGGCGGATGGGTAGACACACCTACAGGCGAAGACTGGTTCATGCATTTCCAGGATGTAGGCGCAGCCGGACGCCTTGTACACCTCCAGCCGATGAAATGGGTGAACGATTGGCCCGTTATCGGTGAAGATAAAGACGGAGACGGATGTGGTGACCCTGTATTGACTTGGAAAAAACCGGATGTGGGCAAAACTTATCCGATTTGCACTCCGCAGGAAAGTGATGAATTCAACACCAATATTCTTGGCTTGCAATGGCAATGGAACGCAAATATCAACGATAAGTGGCACTTTTGCGATGAGGAACACGGGTGCCTGCGCCTCTATTCTTACCCAGTAACAGAAAACTACAAGAGCTTGTGGGATGTGCCCAATATGCTACTCCAGAAGTTCCCTGCACCGAGTTTCAAGGCAACCATGAAACTGAAGTTCGCTCCTATCGCTAAATACAAGGGCGAACGCACCGGACTGGTGGTGATGGGTATGGACTATGCCGGAATCATTCTTGAGAACACGGAAAGCGGACTGGTGCTCTCGCAAGTGGAATGCAAGAAGGCAGACCGTGGAGGAACAGAAACCGTCAATGCCAGTGTGCCTTTGAAAGAAAACGAAATCTACCTGCGTGCCGAAATCATTTCTACCGGTGAAAAGATAAGCAAAAGCGAAGGCGGACACGACCTTGTCGTAATGTGCCAGATGAGTTATAGCACGAATGGAAAGAAATTCCAGAAATTAGGCAAACCTTTCCAAGTAAAAGAAGGCAAATGGATAGGTGCCAAGGTGGGTACTTTCTGCACCCGTCCTGCTATCGTCACCAATGACGGAGGATGGGCAGACATAGACTGGTTCCACATTACGAAAGAATAAGGAACTGTTTTGGATTTCTACAAAATATAGGTCTATCGCTGTAAGATTAATAATCTTCAGGCTGCAAGATTATTAATCTTACAAGCGGAAGATTATTAATCTTACACCAGACGAAGTCATCTGTCATCTCTAAGAGCCTGTTTAAAAATCCCAATAAAGCAAGATTCTACCAGATTAATTTAAAACAGACTCTAAGCTGCCGCAAGCATACAAATCGTTTTATGAATGTCCTTTAGATTTGCCGATGCAGTCGTTTTAGGAGCAGATATTGGCTAAAGGATATTCATAAATCGTTTTTATTCTTGTGGCAGCCTTTTTATGCCACATGGTAGAGACAATACAAAATATTCAAGGAAAAGACACCCCTATATAACGTCACTGTTTCTTGTCCGATTCACACTATTTACGGTCGATACTTCACCTTTTAAGAAAAACGAAGTACAAAAAATCACACCCTATTGTTTTATTGGTTATTTTTGTCGCCCAAAAACTAAATGAAGATGAAAAGAGCCTGTTATTGTTTCCCATACCTCAATCTGTGGTTGCTGCTTACCTTTATAGCTGCCGGCACTTTGTATATGCAAGCTCAAAAATGGCTTCCATCCGATTCACTTTTCGCACATTACCTGCAAAACAAAGGATATAAAATTATCAACAACAACCAATTTACCCTTTTACCCAGTGGACGGGAAAAGTTTGACCATTTATTTGCCGAAATACGCAAAGCAAAACAACATATCCATTTAGAGTATTTCAATTTCCGGAATGATTCCATAGCCAATGCCCTATTCGACTTGCTTGCCCTAAAAACAAAAGAGGGAGTCGAGGTACGTGCCATGTTTGATGCTTTCGGAAATATGTCGAACAACCGGCCATTACGCAAACGCCATTTGAATGCATTGAGGGAAAAAGGTATCGATATCGTCACGTTTGACCCCATTACCTTCCCCTACTTCAACCATATCGCCAGCCGTGACCACCAAAAAATCGTGGTCATCGATGGCAAAACCGGTTATACCGGCGGAATGAACATTGCCGACTATTACATCAACGGACTACCTAAAATCGGAGCGTGGCGAGACATGCACCTCTGCATCAAAGGCCCTGCCGTAAACGAATTACAACATGCATTTGTAGACACATGGGAAAAAGAAACCGGACAAGAAATCAAAGGACAAACCTATTTCCCTTTCAATACCGACTCACTTAATGCCCCACCCCGACACGCCGGAGGACAAGTGGCAATCGTGCAACGCATCCCCAAGACTCATCCCGAAGCTATGCGGCACGCTTATATTGCCGCCATTGATGCCGCCCAATATAAGATACAACTCATCAATCCTTATTTTACCCCCACGATAAGTGTAAGACGTGCCATCGAACGGGCTTTGGAACGAGGAGTAAAAGTGGAAATTATGATTCCAGGTAAATCGGACATCTCATTTACCCCCGATGCCGGATTTTATTTTGCCAACAAGTTACGCAAGAAAGGTGCACGCATTTATATTTACAACGGAGGGTTTCACCATTCGAAAGTAATGATGGTAGACGACCGTTTCTGCACGATAGGAAGCACCAACCTGAACAGCCGGAGCCTGCGCTACGACTATGAAATCAATGCTTTCCTATTCGATCTGCCCATTACCGACCAATTGGTGCAAATTTTCAATCAGGACAAACGGAACAGCACAGTGATGACCAAAGATGTCTATAAAGACCGTACACCCTGGAAACGCTTCATAGGCTGGTTTGCCCATCTGTTTACACCGGTACTTTGAAATCCGGAATGCCAAGCAGGTTCCGGCAAATGCAAGAACAGCCCCCACCGTCAAGTTAGAAGTGCAACTCCGCCACCGCCTTCCTCCGTCCTTGGAGCGTAGCGGAAAGGGCGGAGGAAGGCGGTGGAAGCCCGGAATCAGGGTCATCCGG
>NZ_NFJA01000111.1:0-10702 GCF_002159615.1 Bacteroides sp. An279 | reverse complement strand
AGAAGCTGTTTTGAATTTATCGTGCGATGATTTGGGATGAGTTTTTGAGGCATTTTCGCTTCTGTGATGAGGAAGATAGCGGGCTATCTGACGAAGAACAGGAGCGGAAGGGGCCAAAAAATCGCCCAAAGCACACACGAAAACGGATACATCAAGCCAAGAAAAACTTTTTGGAGAAATTCAAAACAGCTTCTCAAAACAGCTTCTAAAATATTTTTGTGGATGGTTTTCTGAAATGAATATCCGCTTTTTGCCTCTACATGGGATGTTGCGGATATTCAAATTTTATAACCTGTAATGAAAAATCCTCAACGCAAGGACAGCCGCGCAAGGTAATCGTAATGCTCGCCCTCCATCACCTTTTCTACCCGAAAACCATACGGAGTGGCGTATGCCGATAGGGTATCAAAATCAATGTAAAGCCAGTCGAACGGTTCTCCCTTTACCTTGCCATACTGCATCTGGAAGTCTACTTCACCATAATAATCAGCAGCAAGGTCGACAAGATAACTCCCGTCTTCATCTTCATACAGATAGCGAAGGTCAGTCGAATCCATCAGTACACATCCTCCCGGAGCCAAAAGTTGCTTAACCCTTGTGAGAAAAGCCGGCATATTTTTCAGTTTACCAATGATACCCGAGCCATTCATCAGCATCAGAATGGTATCGAACCGCCCTGTAAATCCCATATCAAACACATTTGTCAGATAAGCGTCTATTCCCCGCTTTTTCATCACTTCCACTGCCCAAGGCGAGATATCAATAGCCAGGCTTTCTTTCCCCATCTCCTGCAAAACAAGCGAATGGCATCCACTCCCTGCTCCCACATCCAATATCCGCCCGTATGCCAGCTGCAAAGCCTTCTGCTCTAGCAAAGGCATCTGTTCCAAAGTGCGGAACAAATCCTTTACCGGCAATTCATCTTCATCAAATTGTGAGGAAAACACCCTTAACTTTCCAGCTTTCCCAGTTGTAAAATATTCGTAAATGGCCCGTCCCATCGGGTCTTTGTCTTCTGTCAACCTATGTCTTTTCATGATACGATTCCTATAATAGTCAGGCAAACTTACACATTTTCTCCGGAAATCGGAACAGATTGTTTGACAAAATGTAAAAAACGGCTACTGGTGAAGCTGAAAGCAAAAAACGTCGCGGAATTTATCAACAAAGGGAAAGGACTATTCAAGCAATGCCGGATACCGACAACAGGAAAAAGGTGTAAAAGTGGATAAATACAGGTTTTTAGAAAAAATATTCGCTCAAAATGAATATTGTTTCCATATTATCTGTATATTTGCACCCGATTGAAGAATAAATATGCAGATGAAAAGCAAGAACAGCAGACTCGATTCCATCAAGATGATTATCTCAAGCAAAGAGATAGGCAGTCAGGGAGAACTTTTGGCAGAACTGGAAAAAGAAGGTTTCCAACTTACACAAGCCACACTCTCGCGCGACCTGAAACAACTGAAAGTGGCAAAAGCAGCAAGCATGAACGGCAATTACGTATATGTGTTGCCCAACAACACCATGTACAAACGCATGACCGACCCGCAAAGCGCATCGGAAATGCTTCGTCATACAGGGTTCCTGTCTATTGAATTTTCCGGAAACATTGCCGTCATCAAGACACGCCCCGGATATGCCAGCAGCCTTGCCTACGACATAGACAACAACCATTTTCATGAAATCATCGGAACCATAGCAGGCGATGATACCATCATGCTGGTCATGCGGGAAGGATGCACCCGTACGGAATTGAAACAGGCACTTGCTCATGTGATAGCGAATATCAACTTATAAAGAATAATCATACAGAAATGGACGCAAAACAAATAGACGTTATGGTGGCAGATGCTTCGCACGAAGCATACGTAGACACAATTCTGGATACCATCCGGGAAGCTGCCAAAGTGCGGGGCACAGGCATTGCCGAACGTACGCACGAATATGTCGCAACCAAAATGAAAGAAGGCAAAGCCATCATTGCCCTTTGCGGGGATGAGTTTGCAGGCTTTACTTACATCGAATCATGGGGAAACAAGGAGTATGTAGCCACTTCGGGCTTGATTGTCCACCCTAAATACCGTGGATGCGGACTTGCCAAACGAATCAAACACGCTTCGTTTACGTTGGCACGCCTGCGCTGGCCCAAAGCCAAGATATTCAGCCTGACCTCAGGAGCAGCCGTCATGAAAATGAACACCGAACTGGGATATGTACCGGTAACATTCAACGAACTGACCGATGACGAAGCGTTCTGGAAAGGATGCGAAGGATGCATCAACCACGAGATACTGATGGCAAAAAACCGCAAGTTCTGCATCTGTACTGCCATGCTCTATGACCCGGCACTGCATACAGACGATGAGCATACAAACTTCTGACAAATGAAGAATTAAGAATGAAGAATTACACATAATAAATATAGCCTTATGGAAGAAAAGAAAAAAGTTGTCGTTGCTTTCAGCGGCGGGTTGGATACTTCGTTCACCGTGATGTATCTGGCAAAAGAAAAAGGATATGAAGTATATGCCGCTTGTGCCAATACGGGCGGATTCAGTGCCGAACAATTGAAAAAGAATGAAGAGAATGCCTATAAATTAGGCGCGGTGAAATATGTCACCCTCGACGTAACACAAGAATACTACGCCAAGAGCCTGAAATACATGATATTCGGGAACGTGTTGCGTAACGGCACCTATCCTATTTCCGTAAGTTCGGAACGCATCTTCCAGGCACTTGCCATTGCCCGCTATGCCAACGAAATCGGTGCACATGCCATTGCGCACGGCTCTACCGGTGCGGGAAACGACCAAGTACGTTTCGACATGACGTTCCTGGTCATGGCTCCGGGAGTGGAAATCATCACCCTGACCCGCGATATGGCATTAAGCCGTGACTATGAAATCAATTACCTGAAAGAGCACGGTTTCGAAGCCGACTTTACCAAGCTGAAATACTCCTATAACGTAGGCATCTGGGGCACTTCCATCTGCGGAGGGGAAATCTTGGATTCGGCACAAGGACTGCCCGAAAGTGCATACCTGAAACAAGTTACCAAGGAAGGAAGCGAACTGCTGAAGCTGGAATTCAAGAAAGGTGAGCTGTACGCTGTCAATGGGGAAGTGTTCGACGATAAAATCAAAGCCATCCAGCGTGTAGAAGAAATCGGAGCACCTTACGGTATCGGACGGGATATGCACGTAGGCGATACCATCATCGGCATCAAAGGACGCGTAGGATTCGAAGCCGCAGCTCCGATGCTGATAATCGGTGCACACCGCTTCCTGGAAAAATACACGTTGAGCAAATGGCAGCAATACTGGAAAGACCAGGTGGCAAACTGGTACGGCATGTTCTTGCACGAAAGCCAATACCTGGAACCGGTGATGCGCGACATCGAAGCCATGCTGATCGAATCGCAACGCAACGTAAACGGTACGGCTATCCTTGAACTCCGCCCCTATTGCTTCTCTACCGTAGGCGTAGAATCAGAAGACGATTTGGTAAAGAACAAGCTGGGCGAATACGGGGAAATGCAGAAAGGCTGGACGGCAGAAGATGCCAAAGGCTTTATCAAAGTACTCTCCACTCCGCTGAGAGCCTATTACGCAAACCATAAAGACGAAATGATGTAACACTAAACCAACAACTATGGAAGGAAAGAAACTCAGACGTCCACGCAATAGCAGAATGATAGCCGGTGTATGCTCAGGCATAGCCCGTTTTTTCGATCTGGATCCGACACTGGTACGGCTTATCTATGCATTGCTGACCGTCTTTACCGCTTTTGCAGGTGTCATCATCTATTTATTAATGTGGATTATCGTTCCCGAAGACAATAACTGAGTATGATAAAAGCTGGAATTATAGGAGGAGCAGGATATACAGCAGGCGAACTGATTCGCCTGCTTATCAATCACCCTGATGTGGAGATTCATTTCATCAACAGTTCGAGCAATGCCGGAAATAAGATTACCGATGTACACGAAGGACTGTATGGCGAAACCGATTTGACCTTTACCGATGCACTGCCACTGGATGAAGTGGATGTGGTGTTTTTCTGTACGGCACATGGTGACACGCGCAAGTTTATGGAAAGCCACAACCTGCCCGAAGATTTGAAGATAATCGACCTGTCGATGGATTACCGCATTGCCGCTGAAGACCATGACTTCGTATACGGCCTTCCCGAACTGAACCGCCGCACCATCTGTCATAGCAAGCACATTGCCAATCCGGGATGTTTCGCCACCTGTATCCAGTTGGGGTTGTTGCCCTTGGCAAAACACTTGATGTTGAAAGGTGATATCATTGTAAACGCCATAACCGGAAGTACGGGAGCCGGAGTAAAACCGGGAGCGACTACGCATTTCAGTTGGCGGAACAACAACTTGAGCATTTACAAGCCGTTCACGCACCAGCACCTTCCGGAAATACGCCAGTCGCTGAAGCAATTGCAGAACAGCTTCGATGCAGATATTACGTTCATCCCTTACCGCGGCGACTTCGCCCGAGGCATTTTCGCCACTACAATCATAAAGACGAAGGTAGAATTGCCCGAAATCGTGAAGATGTATGAAGACTATTATGCCGAAGACTCGTTCGTGCATATCGTAGAAAAGAGCATCGACCTGAAGCAAGTGGTCAACACCAACAAGTGTCTGATTCACTTAGAAAAACACGAAGACAAACTCCTCATCGTGTCTTGCATCGACAACTTGCTGAAAGGCGCCAGCGGCCAGGCAGTACACAACATGAACCTGATGTTCAACCTGGAAGAAACTACCGGGCTCAAGCTGAAACCAAGCGCTTTTTAAATGAAGAACGAAGAATGAAGAATTTTCGTAAACGGCATAATTCGACATTGCATATCAAGAGCTATTTATTTGCTTTACGCATTGTACGTATGGTACAATATCTGCGCAATGAAAAACAAGAATTTATCCTTAGCAAACAAGTTCTTCGTTCGGGAACAGCTATTGGTGCTTTGGTACGTGAATCAGAATTCGCCCAAAGTCCAGCTGACTTTATTAATAAATTAAGCGTCGGACTGAAAGAGGCAAACGAAACCGACTATTGGCTCAATCTGCTATATGACAGTGACTATATGGATGAACAATCGTTTACCAGTATAGAAGAAGACTGCAATGAATTAATAGCCCTATTCGTTTCATCAATAAAAACAGTAAAAAATAACCAGAAGAAGAATGAAGGAAGCACCCACTGAATTCTTCATTCTTCATTCTTAATTCTTAATTTAAATGAGACTTTTCGATGTATATCCTCTCTTTGACATTAACATTGTCAAGGGAAAAGCCTGCCACGTGTGGGATGACAAAGGACAAGAATACCTTGACCTGTACGGAGGGCACGCCGTTATCTCCATCGGGCATTCACACCCGCATTATGTGGAAATGATAAGCAAACAAGTTGCTATGCTGGGATTCTACTCCAACTCGGTCATTAACAAGCTGCAACAGGAAGTTGCCGACCGGTTGGGAGCGATGTGCGGCTATGACGATTACCAGCTGTTCTTAATCAATTCAGGAGCCGAAGCCAATGAAAATGCCCTGAAACTGGCGTCTTTCTATAACGGACGCACACGTATTGTTTCTTTCGGCAAAGCTTTCCACGGACGTACCTCGCTGGCGGTAGAAGTGACCGACAATCCGAAAATCATCGCTCCTGTCAACGCCAATCAACATGTTATCTACCTGCCGCTAAATGATACAGAAGCCATGAAAGCCGAACTGGCAAAAGGTGATGTCTGCGCCGTTATCATTGAAGGTATTCAAGGGATAGGCGGCATCCGGATACCCGATACAGACTTTATGAAAGCTTTGCGCCAAACTTGCGACGCAAACAACACCGTACTGATTCTGGACGAAATCCAGTCGGGTTACGGACGAAGCGGCAAGTTCTTCGCTCACCAATACAGCGGCATCCGCCCCGATATCATTACTGTAGCCAAAGGAATCGGCAATGGTTTCCCCATGGGAGGCGTACTCATCAGTCCGAAATTCAAACCCGTTTACGGACAATTGGGCACGACTTTCGGCGGTAATCACCTGGCTTGTGCCGCAGCAATTGCCGTACTGGATGTCATAAAAGAAGAGAAGCTGATAGAAAATGCGGCAAAAGTCGGCACACATTTATTAGAAGAACTGAAGTGTTTCAAGGGCATCAAGGAAGTGCGCGGATGTGGTCTGATGATAGGGCTGGAATTTGAAGAGCCTGTTAAAGAGCTGCGTACGAAACTGCTCTTCGAGCAAAAAGTCTTTACAGGTGTAAGCGGAACCAATGTCATCCGTCTGCTTCCCCCTCTCTGCCTCAGCATGAACGAAGCGGATGAGTTCCTCACCCGCTTGCAAAATGCGATGAGAACAATAGGGTAATAAATTTGCATAGTAGCACTACCTGTCTAAGGGAATGAAGTGAAGTATCTTCAATGTCTACGAGATGCTTCACTTCGTTCAATATAACAAAATAGAAAAATAAAGTTGTTTTCAATGGTTCAAAGATACTAATTTGAAAGCAAATCACAACCTTATTCATCAAATTTCCTGTTCTTGAAAGTTGTTTTCAACGGTTTAAAGATACCAATTTAAGAGCAAAATCACAACAGGGAGGTGCGCGAGTGCGCGCCGAAACTATTGTTTCCAAGGGTTCAAAGCTACACTGATAGTATTTGCCATACCAGTCCTCGCATAATCCTAATATGCCAGGACTGCAGTCCTACTACCAATAGGACTGCAGTTTCTACTCCTCAACACAGCAGTCCTAATTAAGGAGGACTGAAAACAGAGTTATATGGAACGTTTCAAACAGCCATATGCATCGGGGTAAGTACCCCAGTCAAGCAGTGAAGCCGATGCGCCTCGCCAATGCAACCTTCGGGGCGTTTTCATAAAGGAAGGCAGGTTCGGCTCCGGCGACATCCGTTTCCTCTATCCAGCGGAACAATTCGGAGGATTCGGTGGAAAGCGGCAACGCCATCACCCGTTTCGCCATGCACTTCAAAATGCCGTGCTCTACCAGATTGTGTACCCAACGGCCGTTGCCGAAGTGCTCATCCTTATGCAAGACGGCTTTTTCTATCAGCTTCGCCAAGCGGACGCCTGCCGCCTCGCTCAGTTCGAAGTTACGCTCCGCCAACAAGTGCCGCGCCATTTCCGTCAATTCGTCTGATGTGAAGTCATCAAAGTGAAGGCGGAGCGGGAAGCGGCTGTCCAGCCCCGGATTCAGGCGGAACAACGCCTGCATCTGCATTTCATAACCCGCCAGGATGACTATCAGGTCGGGGTTCGGTTCGGAAAGAACGGTCATCAAAGCATGAATCACTTCCTTGCCGAAGTCGCGCGAATCGTCTTCGTGAACAAGTGTGTAAGCCTCGTCAATGAAAAGCACCCCGCCACGGGCCTCAGCTATCGCGGCACAGGTTTTTTGCTCGGTCTGACCGATGAACTCGCCTATCAGTTTCGCACGGTTCGTCTCTACGGTATGCCCACGTGAGAGCAATCCCATTTCATGGTAAATTTCCCCTATCAGGCGGGCAACGGTGGTTTTCCCCGTACCCGGACTGCCCAAGAACAAGAAATGATTACGGTTCTCTGCCGAAACTTCCAGCCCTAATTCCTTGCGGCGCCGGGTGAACAAAGCCATCGCGCAAGCCTCGCACAGTTCGTCTTTCACCCGCGAAAGACCTACCATTTCTTCCAACCGCTGCAAGGCAGGTTTCCTTTCCTCGTCCTGTACTTCTGCCGCTTCCGGCATTTCCGTTTCGTCCGGAGAGAAGCCTTCAGGCTCCGTCTTCCTTTCGGTAAGAAGCGTTTCGGGCAGACGGAAACACGTGTCTTCATTCTCGAAGAGCGAGAAATAAGGGTAGTAATCAGCATTCAGCCATTCCATGGTCAGAGTGGCTCCGTGAAAAACAAATACCGTATCCGGAGCGATATGGGCGCCTACCAGATAACACACCCGCTCCAACAAGTGAAGGGAAAGCATATCATCATCCGCCCCGCTCACCTCGGTCAGCACGCATTCTTTCCCCCATTCCTCCTTAACGCAAGGAACCAATACCAACGAAGCGAACCGCTCCGCCCAATCGGCATCGCCCGTCACTTGAAGCGGAGGTACCGAAGCCCATGTCTTCGTTTCTATATTTTGCGTAAAGAGCCGGATTTGTTCCATGAAACGGACGATGAAATCCTCGTCAAGATGAAAGCCTTCCAAAACAGGCCACCACGACCGGAAAGCCAACCGCCCGGCAAAGAGCATTTCGGGCGAAGAAGGCTCCAGGCTTTCCAAACGGGCACTCGAATCAATGCCTTCGCCCGTGTAAAGAAACAATTCCGCTTTCCAGCTTGGAACGCCGTTGACATAAACAAAAGCCCGATACGTCCCGCCCGTCCAGGCATCGGATGAAGAGACTTCGAAATGCCACGTACGTATCGCCTTGCTTGAGGACGCCTGCCGGGCAGCGACACCCATCAGCCGGTAAGCGGAAGTATAAAGACGGACAGACAATTCACGCACGTCGCTCCGTCCTTTTGCAAGGATAATATCAACATTCAAACAATTTACAGCATATTCGGGAGCAGAAACCGCACTCCCCTCGGCGCGCCTCGCGCGAATCTGATGATTTTTCATATACAACAAAACAAATAAAGATGAAACATAAGGAAACAAAATTTGAATATCCGCAAACATCCCATGTAGGGGCGTATCGCATACGCCCGAATGCATCAACTAACCCATGCGGATGTCTTCGGGGCGTATGCGATACGCTCCTACATGGCTATTGGGTGGAATGCGGATATTAAAAAGCCCTTCTTCCCCATCCGGAAGAAAGGCAAATACACACGAAGCCAAAGAACACAACAACCCCCGCCGCTCTCCAGCGGTTGCCGATTCCATCACGTATGAAAACGCCATGCCTTGCCAAGCAAAAACATTCGCCCGACAAAAGCACACATCGTCCTCGCCCCTCTACGAAGAAGCGCTACGTGATAAACCGATTGTGTTGTGTCTTTGCATTGTTTTGTTGTTTTATAAAAACTGTTTTTGAATTTATCGCACGCTAATTGGGGGGATGAATCCTAAGATTTTTTCCAATTCTTTAACCAGAAAGATAGCGTGCTATCTTACTTTCATCATCCCACGCAAAGGTATGGAAAAAGTTTGGACTTACCAAGCCAGACACCTTTATTTTGTCTGTCTATTTCCAGTCTTCTTTCCGCTTCTTGCATGTAGCGATAAGAAAGATTCCCAATAAAATAAGTGGAATACTTAGCAACTGTCCGATATTGAGCGTCATGCCTACCTCTTCGGCTACCTGCGGATTCTTCATAAACTCCAGTCCGAAGCGCGCGCCGAAAAATATCAACAGAGATACGCCCGTTATCAGCCCTACGTATTTTTGCAACTGATATTTATGATACATCACCCACGAAACGACCAATGCCACGAAACAATAGAGCATCTCGTAAATCTGTGTAGGATGACAAGCTTGAGCCAGTCCATTTTGGTTATACAATTCCTGCCACTCGCGCGAACGGACAAACTCGAATCCCCAAGGCAGAGTAGTAGGATAACCGAATATCTCCGAATTCATCAGGTTGCCAAAGCGGATGCACATACATACCACGGCTACGGCAGGTATCATCCGGTCGAAAAGCCACCAGACGCTTTTCTTGGTTACTTTCTTGGAATACCACACCAATGCCAGTATCAGGAGGAACACGCCTCCATGGCTGGCAAGCCCGCCTTTCCATATCTTCAGAATTTCTGCCGGATTGGCACTGTAATAGTCCCACTCGTAGAACAGGCAATGTCCCAGCCGGGCACCGACCACACTGCTTACAATGCAATATACAAAGAGCTTGTCTGCCCAATTGTCGGGATATCCTTCTTTCTTGAACAGGCGCGATACAATCTCGTACGCCAAAATAAACCCCAATCCCCACATCAGTCCATACCAGCGGAGTTCAATCTGTCCCAAATGTACCAAAACAGGATCTACATCCCATACTATGCTTGCTAACGTCATCGTCTTTTCCTTTTATGTAATTACGGTTGCAAAGGAACAAAAAAGCATCTGTTCTTCGGGCAGAAGTTCTGTTAAATTTTGAAACTATCCCTATCTTTTTGCCGGACTGGCAAATTATCGTTATATTTGTACTTGCATATATTTAATAATGTAGTACGATGAAATTCCCGATAGGCATACAGAGCTTTGAGAAAATGATAACAGAAGGATACTGTTATGTAGACAAAACGGATTTACTCTACCAACTGGTAAAGGAAGGTGCGATTTATTTCCTCAGTCGTCCCCGTAGGTTCGGGAAAAGCCTGCTTGTGTCTACCCTGAAGAACTATTTCTTAGGTAAGAAAGAGCTGTTCAAAGGACTTGCCATCGAGAAACTGGAAACGGGATGGAGGGAATATCCCGTATTCCACATCGACTTCAACGGAAGCAACTTCACCGCTCCGGGTACATTGGAAGATATATTGGAAGGCACCATAAAAGGCTGGGAACGGGAATACGGAAAGAGCCAGGACTATACGGATATTGGGAAACGTTTTGCCTACGTGCTCAAACAAGCCCATGAGCAATCGGGAAGACGGTGCGTGGTGTTGATTGACGAATACGACAAGCCTATCCTGGACGTGCTTGATACGGGCATTAAGGGAGAAC
>NZ_NFJA01000110.1:0-10774 GCF_002159615.1 Bacteroides sp. An279 | reverse complement strand
TGAAAGAACAGGTGTTCAAGCATCTGGAACGGCTGGCTGCCGTAGCGAACCTGTCGGAAGCGAACCGTGTGGCTTATGATAAGGCAGTAGACCGTTTCTATGTGAGCCGGATTTACGAGGAGGACATGCAGGACCGAGTGGAGAACGCGATGCGGGAAGGAAGGGAAGAAGGCAAGAAAGAAGCCAAATTGGAGGATGCACAAAACTTTAAGCGCTTAGGTGTCCCTGCAGATATCATAGCAAAAGCTACCGGACTTAGTGCGGAAGAAATAGCAAAGCTTTAAGAAAAACGGTCTCTACGGTCACAAAGTCTTATGCCTCTTAGGCGGAAGTGCCGGCATGTAGATACGCAAATCTGACACTGTCTACTTCTCCACCGTTCTCGTTTCCGATGAGAAGTTCACACCTGTCAGGTATAGCTGGTGTTGGTCTGTCTGATACGGACTGCACGGTATTATTATTAGCTGTATTATCTATACTCCAAATTGAGTGCTTACGGAACTTTGGCTATTTTTTTCTGCTAATATATCCCTTACAATTATCTTTTGCAGCATGAAAACAGCATTCAGTAAATGTATTGGGAAGATTATTCCTTATATGATTTTCATTCTCCTTGTTCCATTTTCTGTTCTCTATGGAATAGGGAGGATGATAGGGCAGATTATCCGAAAAACCGTTCGGCGATAAAACGGACAGGAAATTGGAAAGCTGCTTGCAGATATCGTTTCCGCGTATGCTTCTCTTTATACATCCGATATGCAAAACGAAGGTTCAACCTGTCTGCCCATGCCGGATAATAATCTATCTCATTCTTTGCCGTCTGATGGATGAAGCCGCCACAAGTGAAACCGATTCCTTTGTAACCTTTATCATGTACTTTCAATAAAAACTTTTCCTGCATGACAATCCCCATACCCACTATCAGAAAATCTGGATTCAAGGCAACAATCCTTTCAGCCTCTCTGTCCATTTCCATTTCCGATGTGAAGTATCCGTTCCTGAATCCGCTAAATTGCAAATCCGGATAACGTTCCCGGAATATACTTGCCGCCCTTTCCACCTGTTCCTGTCGTGAGGCAACAATATAGACCGTTTTCCGGTTCGATTCAGCAAACGAGAGCAACTCCGGAGCCAACGAAGTCATGTCAAAGCTTCTTCGGGTAACTGTCCTGCCATAAAGCAACCTGATTGCAGCTACCAAAATGGAACCATCGGCAAATATACCGTCAAACCTGCCGAACAATTCTTTATTGTCTAATGCAGACAAGTAGGAAACCGGATTCAAGAACGTATAAATCCTGCCTTTCCGCATAAAGACCTCAGAAAAAGAAAACGTCTCCGCTGAAAGGATTTGTTGTACGAGAAGGGAAAACATACCACCTTATGACAATTGAGATGACAAATATTTGATAGATTGATTTCTTTCCTCTGCAATCTGCTTATTGACCAAAGTGTAATCAATAGGAGTTTCCAGAATAGACTGTAAGCATGTAACGTCATTCACGATTCTGGACTCCAGTCCAAATTGTTTCAGCAAGGAGCTTAGTTTCTGGTTGTTCATTGTCCGGATAATTGTACCAAAAGGCTTATTGTGTTTAATTGAGAAGATGCTGCCATGAAATGTATCCGTAACGATATAATCAGCGTCTCTAAAGTAAGCCAACACTTCAAAAGGTGTAGGTACAACTACTTCATCACACCATGGGAAATAATGCCCGATTGAAATTAGTTTTAATCCTTTGTCGCGTGCAAATTGCTTGATTGCAGTTATTTCTTTGGCATTGGTAATTCGTTCGGGATAAGTATAGACAATCATATATTTGTCTTTCCTGATTTCCAAAGGCATAAATTGTGTATAATCGTATATCAATACAGGATCAACATGCCGTAATGGATCTTTCCCTGTCAACACTTTGACCACTTCCGCACTATTCCCGTCACGTACCGAAATACAATCCAATTGTTTCAGCAATTCACTAATTTCTTCTTTGATGCTCATTTTTTGCAGTTTGTCTAACGTAGTAGCACCAAATGAAGCTGCATAGGTAATTTTCTTATCTGCATTCAATCCTTTTCCAAATAATTGAGGAGAAAAGCCAAACCAAGTCCGTTGAGCACAATTAAAGACTTCATCACTCCCTATCACTATCACATCATAATGCTCATGATTTTCTCCCTGCTTCACTCCAAGATAAGGAAGAAACTCTTTAGAAAAACGTGTTTGAAATTTGTAAATCGTCTCAAAACGTTTCACAAAATCCCATCCCCATAACCGTTGAAATAATAACTTTATTTTATGAAAACGACTGATTTCATAACCTTCCAACTGATGACCTGGAACAATGTTAATGAAATCGCAGGCATGTCCCAAAGCCTCTATATTCCTTTTCAATGAAAACGCTTGCAAGAAGGAACCGTAATTCTTCACTTCTTGCATGGATAATATGGCAACTTTCATAATGACTTATATTTGTTATAGACCGACTTTACCAAATCAAACACATGCCATTTGGAAGCCAATTCTTTTATTTGTCCTTTCAAACTTTTATCAATCAAATTAAACTCTACAGCTATCTCATCCAATGTCTTATTTGGATTCAGGAAAGCATGGATTATTAGATTACGTTGAGGATGCCGCAGGGACGGATGAGTTATATTATGATTTTCTATCAAAGCTTCTTCCAATGTGCGTTGTTCCATAAATACATTCTCTAATTGCGATACGGCTTTTTCTCCTTTTTTGTTATTTGCCAGTACCAAAGACACTCCCTTTAATACATTCTGTTTAAAAGGCTTTCCATGTCGGCCAATTCCCCAAAAATCTGCAATCGTACAATCGCCTACTCTTGGTATACGGGCATACGGACATGAATAACAAGAAAGTCGGAACAATGCGGAACGGTCAAAAGCCCTCATATATAAATCATCTATCCCATATATAGGGCACAATTTACCCCTAATCTCAACGGCTGGGGCAAAGCCCCAGCCGTTGAGACGGCGAAATTCAAATTTGTCAATATTTATACCTTTCTTAACTGACAATTTCTTTATATAAGCCTGCAATATGGCATCAGAAGGGACACCATGGCAAGCCAAATCCAACGTTAACAGATTGTCATATCCTTTATGTAAATAAGCCTGAAGTCCTGCCACTTGGCATGGCGTGCCACAAAACAACACTTGGATGCCTTGCTGCAATTCTTCTTTTATTAGAGAAAAAACAGAACCTAAATCACTTTGCACATACTTGCTGCCTCGTAATGCGGCCAGTCCATCCAATGAATCGGATTCCACATGCCTGTATTTCAGCTTTCCAACAAAAGCGGCACCCCAAACTCTACCTCCTTTCTTAATCACACTTCTGGCAAAAGCCGAAAAAGCACCACCCGAACTGCTGACTGTCCTGTCCGGATAACTCCACAGAGCAAAAGCCTTCGGACTACTTTCATTTTTTTGCTGTTCCGGAAGCAATATGGGACACCTTTTAGTACAAAGCCCACATTCCACACATAGATTCCTGTCAATGGCGGGATACAAAAAACCTTCTCCATCAGCCTGCATTGTTATGGCATGATGAGGGCAGGTATTTGCACAAGAGGTACATCCTGTACATAAATTATGAGGAGCTAATTCAATCATTGTACTATTTTTTGAATTCATAATATTTTATCCAGTCTACTTGCAAAGTTTGTGGCAAAGCATCATCATCCGTTCCACAAGCACCCGCCCAATTACCCCCATAAGCCAAAGCTATAATCAAATGGTATTCATGAGCAAACGGCCATTCCTTGATTTCTTCTTTGGAGAAACGGCACACTTCTTTTCCATCCACCAATGCCACAAAACAGTCTTTATACCACTCCAATGTATATACATGGTAATCTGACACATCAATCTTTGCATACCGTTGATTCTGTTGATGATTACTGGTTTTGCCTCCAAATTCTCCCCATAAATGGAAATTCAACTGGTATTTCCCTTTGCCCCAACATCCAATTTGTTCCACAATGTCTATCTCCCCATGACATTTTTCTTTCGAAGCGTCCCGCAACCATATCGCATTCCATACACCTTTACTGACCGGACATTTGGCACGGAATTCCAATTTCCCACATGAAAAAGTCCGTTTCGAAATGATGCGTCCGGAAGTATAAGAATTTGTACCGGTAAAATTCTTACGCAATACAAGATGCAACTTTCCCCGTTTGACATATACATTATAAGGATTTTTCACATAATGGGCTAAATGTTCTTTTGTATACGTTTCGGACACGGTCCAATCACTTTCACTTGGATATCCTTTCCCATTAAAATGTTCTTCCCAAGAAGGCTTCTCTTCAAAAGCATCGGCAGAAGGTTGGGCGGAAGATTTTACCGGATATAATATAAACGACAACGCCCAAAGGATTAAAAGAGAAAATGGTTTCATGTCGATAACTCAATAAGTTTAATTTTATAACATTTTTATTTTAAATGTGACTTAATGCAGTTATTCAATAGAGAACAAATGCTTTCAGGATTATATCTACTTTCCACAAATTCTTTTAACTCGGGTTGTGAAAATCCTTTATTCAAAGCTTTTTCTATTCCTTTTCCTATTTCATCTACACTATAAGGATTCACTAATATGGCTTTACCATCATAGTATTCTTTAGGCGCACCAATATTAGTCAAGACTATTTCACAACCATAAGCTGCAGCTTCAAGCGCCGCCATACCTACTCCTTCACGCAAAGAAGGGAGAGCAAACACTTTTGCCGAACGGTACAATTCCAATAATCTTTTTTCGCTTAATTCACCCAAGTATTCAATATTTGTACTGTTGCCAATCAATTTTAATAAATCTTTCCGTTCCTTTTCACCAAATACATGACCCGCTAATTTTAACTTAAAACCATATCGTTTTGATGCTTCTATAAGACGATGCACGTTCTTATTTGGTGCGTCCAATCTTGATACATGCAAACAAAAATCTTCTTTTTTACCAATTATACCAGCATTTGGAACTCTGTAATTCAATGGGACTTTAGCGATTCTGTCTTGAGGAATTTCTAAGCAATAGTTTACATAATGTCTTTCTTGCTCAGATCTTACAAGCCAAAGTTTAACCTTATCTTTGATTGTCCACATGTCATGAAAATGGTTGGATAAGGCAAGTTTCGTAGACCCATAATATTTAAAGAGAAACTTATAAACTTTATCACTTCTGTCAGGGTCTATGATTGGAGCAAGCACAATATTCTTATTTATTCTCGAAAGATTGTTCACCAGTTTATAAATGTTTGCTCCCATTGCAAATATAACAACCGCATCATAATTGGAGAAATCAATGTTTTCCCACAAGTTAACTAAAGTAACTTTTTCTCCTAATTTCTCAAGACCTTCCTTCCACATAATTGCTTGTATCTTGATGCCATTATTATAAGTCAATGACCCCATTGAGTCAATAAATGCATATTTCATAAATTGTTCCCTCTGATTTTATATTACAAAATTGTTTTTTAACGAATACCTATTACAACTATAGTTATAAGATTTCTAACAATTCCCACTTTTGTATTGCGCATGTAAAGTTTCAAAAAGTTGTATCCACATCTGCATCACTCGCTCTTTGCTATATTTTGCTACTGTTGTTAAGGCGTTTGACTGCATTCTAAGTTTTTCTTCCTTGCCAAGTCGGATATATTTCAGTATGCTATTGGCCAAACATTCTGTAGTCCGTTCTTTAGCAATAATGCCATTGTCCCCATCACTAATTAAATTGTTGCAACCAGGAATGTCGAATGAAACACAAGGAAGTCCCGCATTCATAGCTTCCAACAACACCAATACAAAACCTTCATATCGAGATGAAAGTACAAACAGAGATGCTTGATTATATTCTGTTTCAATTCGTTGTGTTGTGCCCTTCAAATACACAGACTTTTTCAATCCCGTTTCTTCTATCAAATCCATTAGCAATTCATACTCGTTTCCACGCCCCCAAATATCAAGTGTCCATTCCGGTTCTTTTTCAATCACTAGTTTCCATGCTCTAATCAGCATAGGCATGTCTTTTTGGTGTGTCAAACGCCCAACGCAAATGGCTTTCTTATGTTTAAGTCCCGATGGTACTTGTTCTACAAAATTTGTAAAGTTGGGAATGACCTCAACAGTTTTGGCTTTCCATCTTTTTCAATCATGTTCAGTGAGTACCACAAATCGATCATATTTTTTAACAAGTTCTTGCGCAACCACATCATGACGTATTGTTTGAGAGGATTATGGAAAGATTCCTTATCCATAATTATTAACCCTTCATATGAGAAATGAATTACGTAAATGCGTGGTGTATGCTTGAAAGTAAATGGTAGAATGTACGAAACAAGTTTCATATTCTCGTTGATGATAATATCGGACAAAACTTCCTTCACTATTCGTTTAATTTCCTTATAAAGATTAGGAATAACCATCAAACGTTTGCCAAAAGACCTTGAATTTCCATTAATAGCGATAGGATGAAGAAAGATAGAAGAATGCAATTGATATAATGGAGCATCGTCTTTTTTCCAAAAATATGATACATGAATCTCGTAAGGCATATTAGGTAAATCTGCCAAATAGTTTGCTTTATCAACCTATATGCGCTCAATTCCTCCACTATTGGTTAAGCTATTTACAAAATATAGTAATTTCATATTTACTACCAGATAATAAACCAAAAGAATATGTATAGTCAGTTATAACGTAATGATACTAACACTCATCTAAGAATCTTTGCAGAAAGCATACTTATCACTATTCCAAATTCCAAGAACTTTTCGTCGTTCGTTTTCATTTGATAATTGAATGTGTTTTGTCCAAGTACCTTTTTTGTATTTTATAAAAATAACCTTCAATCCTACCTTTCAACAAACAGAATGAATGCCTCGCTCCGGCGGTATCAAGCCGTAACAATGACAAAATGATACCTCCCATTGGCCGGATGAAACTTCTCAGAATTATTGATAAAGGGTAGTGATGCTTTCGCAATATGTATCCCCAGCCTCTTGCATACTGGTATTGTTTTACCTCGTTGTCTTCAAAATTCCCTTTGTCTGATAAAGGATGGTGCACAACGATGCCCGGTTCATAATAGACCTCCGTGCCTAAGGCTAACATCACGTTGATGAGATAGTCGGTTTCCTCTCCCGAGCTTAACTTATAAGGCGAGCCTACACCTATATTCTCGTCAAACGTTATTGACTTTACATATTTTACAAATATGGTATAAGAAATGGCTCCACAATGGTTATACAAGGTCAGCCGTCGCGCATTATCTGGGAAATTGTTGGTAGACTGTCCATTTTCATTCGTACCTTTAGCAATGACACCCGCACAACCTTTAGCGAAGAAGCCAAGCACTTGTCGCAACACATCTGGCTCATACCAACAGTCATCATCGGGGAAGCCTACATACTCACCGTTGACATGGTTCAAAGCCACGTTCCTTGCGTGTGACAGAGAGCAGCGTTCATACTTTATGTAAGTGAATTCAATCCTTTCGTCAAGCCCGTTGAAAACGTCCCTGTTGTCGCCTTGGTCGACGAAAATAAGCTGCACCTTACTGAAATCAACGCCCTCTTGAGCGTTCAATGATTTTACGAACCGTGCAAGTTTACTTTTCCTGTCTTGCGAGGTCTGCACTAACGATATTCTCATTTTGTTTAACATTTCTGAATTTAAGCATTAAAAACATTTTTATTTATAGTCTTTTATATCTTCTTTTGAAAAGAAAAATAGCATAGAACAAAACAACTTAAAATACCGTTATTGGCAATAGACATTGAGTTATTTGTTGAACTAATCAACAAAAAAGACAAAATTATAAACCATTTTTCAAAAGGAGGTCGCCCATCCATCATTTTATTAAGAAATGACAATATACATATAAACAATGCAACTGTAAAAATAATGCCAAATCGCAAAATAAACATAAGCCAGTAATTTTCGATTATCAATTCGTCTATACCTGTACGATATAATATCTTTTCGATTTGATAAGACGGCAGACCTAAAATGAAATCCCTTAGCGAATAGAAATTAAAAATATCAAATATGCGAATTCTTACACTTGCACTACTTTCATCATACAGACCCATTTCTAATAATCTATTACCAAAACCATATTGTATAATCAAATATGCTAAAACAATTCCCGCAAAAACAATATACCAAGCAAATTTTTTATACTGTTTATTATGTGTAAAAATTAGGTAAAACAGATATATTAAACTTGCTACGCACCAAAATGCCATTGTGCTTCTTGTATTGAAACACAATATTGCAATCATTCCTAAAAAAAACAGTTCAAGTTTATATTTCAAATCAGAAAATAATATGAAACTCATCATTATAGAAACACATAAAGCATTTTGTAAAGGATGGCCAATCAATGAATAACTTCTAAACCCATCATACCCTGCATTGACATTTACAAACATATTTGTTCCTATAATTCGTTCAAAAATAGCTAAGCCACATTCGATTATATAGAATGTCATAAGAATTTTCTTTGCTCGTAATATATAAGAATCGTATTTGTAACTATTGAAAAACTGGTAAATTAAAATTGGGGATACAAATCCTGTCATCATCATTTTCATGTCCACATTTCTGCCTGATAACAAATTAAAAGAACTCAAAATGGAAATAACCAATAAAAAATAGTTATTTATTTTGTTGTCAAAAAATTTGTATTTTCCAAATATGCACAAAAATAATATTAGATATACAGCAGGATTTAAGCCTCTGAAAAATGAATAATCTACGCCTTCCTTAAAATATCCTATTCCAACCAACAAATTGTAACACATCAATATCACTATTGACATTAATATTAAATTAAAATAATGTACTGATCTCATCTTATTTTGATATATGACGGAAGAGAAAATCCCTGTATCTGATACCCAAAGCCTTACATATCTTCATTTCCAAACGTGAATACCACGGCTTCCAACTCCCACTGAAATGATGGATACAATAAGTTCTATCAGTTTGTTCAATTTCTCCTGTTTGATAATTTTTTGCACAGAAAAAATCCACATCATGAATATTTAATTGTATATTGTTTTTCTGTATAAATCTCGATAATAAGATTGTATTGGGTGACTCATTGTAAGAACCGTCTGCATTAAAGAATGTTTTATCATTATAAGTGTCTAAAAAATCCCTGATGAAATGTACATTTGCTTTTGCTCCTATAACACCTGTACCAATTTTACCAAAGCATTCATACCCTATAAAATAATCTTTATCCAACAGATTATCGAAAGGTTTTATCACTTCTATATCAGTGTCTAAATATATACCACCTTCTTTTACTAATGCATACAAACGGGCAACATCAGATACGAAAGCATATTTCTTTACGTGATATGCTTCTTTTGTAAAATCATTGTAATTGACATCAAAGTTGTCTTCGTTCCATTCCTTTATTTCGTAGTCAGGCATCTTGTCTTTCCATGTCTGGATGCATTGCAAAACGTTTTCTGGCTTCTGATTGCGTCCGAACCAACAGTAATGGATTGTTTTTGGTATCATATTGTTTATCATTTGTTTAATTCTAATACAAGTCTGTACTGCAAGAAGTCTCGGTTTACTAAGGCATTCGCTAAAGGAGATTTTGTTTTTAAGTTGTGAAAATAGTTTTCCCAAAGCTTTGCTGTAAGAACAAACACGGCACGGTCAATGTCAATGCGCCCCAGTTTTCTTATTCTGTTGTAGTTCATCCTTACCTGATTGAGCATCACTTCTGCAAACTTCTCGTCATTACGCAAGCACAACGCGGCACGATCGGCCAAAAGCTGCTCGGTTATCCAATATGTATCAAGCGTCTTCACATTGCCGCGTGACTTTGATGTTATGCCTTCTGGGTTTATACGATAATGGTATAATAATTGGCTCGATGTTGCCACTTTCCTGGCCAACGGAAATATAACGAAAGCCATGACAGTATCTTCAAACCAATAGCCTTTAGGAAAATGAATCCGAGAAAACAGTTCAGACTTGAATATTTTTCCCCATGGAAAACCGTAAAAGAGTCCATATCCATTGTCTGAAACGGAATTCTCGTGACAGAAAACGTTCAAGTCTTTCTTGTCATTGAACTTTACATACCCACATTCATAAATGTCGATATCGTTATCATCAACAAATCGTAATACGTCATCTATTTTTACCCCAACTAAAAATTCATCATCGCTGTCCAAAAACGTCACATAGCGCGCTTTGATGCTGTCTAACGCCCTGTTGCGTGCGCCTGAAAATCCCCTGTTCTCCTGCGTAATGACTTCTACTCTTGCCTCTGCATCATATTTCTTCAACACTTCGGCGGTATTGTCCGGTGACCCGTCATTGACAACGGTCACTACGAGGCGGCGTGAAGTGGGAAGTGATAAAACAGAATCAATACATCTTTCTATGTATTGCGCAGTTTTGTATGCAGGGATTATCACTTGCAAGTCATATATGTAACTGTTTTCTTTGGGCGTGCAAAGACAAGAGTTTGCAGGATTTGCAGAGACGTTATTTAGTAAATATCTTGCAGCGTAAACATCCTTTTCTTTGTTTTCCACCATGTCATGCACGAATGGCTTAACAAATTTATAAATCATCTTGTTAAGATGGAGCTTACGTATTATTTTATTCAAGTTTCGCAAGTTCAACTTGCAGCTTTTAATCTATAAATGTCGCAAATATGTTTCATATCTTCCTCCCTGTTGATGATAGCCTGATAGATATCTTCGTCAGT
>NZ_NFJA01000011.1:0-60690 GCF_002159615.1 Bacteroides sp. An279 | reverse complement strand
TTTCCAGAGTCTCACCCTTTTGTCGTCCCAGGTAAATTGCGTACCTTTGCTCACGGGTTAAGTGCTTATACTTCATAGACAATACAAAAGTAATTAATCCGTGGGAGACGGCGGTCTCCCTTTTTTATTTTGTATTGCCGGATGACCCGAAGCCCGGCTTCCACCGCCTTCCTCCGCCCTTTCCGCTACGCTCCAAGGACGGAGGAAGGCGGTGGCGGAGTTGCACTTCTAACTTGACGGTGGGGTTTCCGGCTTGTGGAACTATTACTCCTTTTAGCATAAGGGAAGCTGCATAGTGAAGCATTTCCGGAGCACATTCCGCGAGTCGTGCATTGTATAGCAATTCCGTAAATGAACGGAGAAAAATATCCGTATCCAAGCTTGCCTGGATGCGGTGGGTTGACTGGCATGCTGCAATACTTTTTTTCAGTTCGTTCCACCATATTTGGTTAATAGCAAGGTATATCCCTTGATAATGCCGATAGATATCCAACCAGAAAATGCATTCCCCTTTATACAGGTTCTCTATGTATGCCTTGCATGTTTCCCAAAGGCATGCCAACGGATCGGGATTATTGTATGCTATGAGCTGAAACCGGTTTTGCATACGGCCTGAATAGGCTTCCAAGCAAGTATTTATCAAATTGTCTTTGGTTGCAAATACTTGATATATGGTACGTTTGGACACATTTGTGTGCTGGGCTATGATGTCCATACGTACAGCGCGGATACCATATTGTTTGACCGATTGTGAAGTAAAGGCTATAATTCTTTTACGCGTATGCTCATCCATAATTGTATATCAATGGTAACTCTTGTTTTCAGGATAAAGCAATCGGACGGGAAATACTGCGCATGGATATGTTAATAAACCTGAATCCAATTATTGTTTGTTATGAAACATATTGCTTCTAGGGTTGGGATGGAAACTCAATTTGCAAAATGAGTTTTCTTTGTGAAAAGGGGAGTCTAATGATTTGACTTCCAGCAATGAAACATTGTTTAACAATTGAGCCGTGCAAGATTTAAGGCGCTTTTGCATTTACTGCGCGAAACGATTGCAAGGAAGTCGTAGATAAACTGTATTAATTAATTTTTAAACCGTAGAAAAATGAAAAAAGTAATTAAACCTGTACGAGTTTTTGTTTCAATGTTATTAATGGGATGTGCTATAAGCTTCTCGGCTTGCAGCGATGATGAAAACACTCCACAGGTACCCGATGAAGTGACAACAGATGCCATGTTCGGCGATTATACGGGTAAAGTGGTAATGAGCAGTGTCAATCCGCTGGAAGGAGAAGATACCGGAGAAGGTGAAGAGACTCCTGCCGGAACCGATGTTTCTGCCAGTGTGGCCGATGATACCATCAGTTTTACCAATTTCCCCATTAAAGACATTGTACTTTCGGTTGTCGGAGATGAAGCATTGGCAGACCAAATTGTAGAAGCAGTAGGTGATGTCAATTATAAAATCGGGTACGAACCGACACTGACTGCCAATAAGGATAGTGTGGTATTTGTCATGCATCCCGAATCTTTGAAATTATCCGTGACCCTTCCTTCATCTACCGAAGAAGAAGCTCAGCCTTTGCTGGTAGAAGTAAAAGTTGAGGCTGGCAATACTGCTGCTTATGCTGTAAAATCCGGCAATATGAAGTTCGATTTTCATGCTGCAGAAATCTTGTTGGGCGAAGGCGAAGGTCAGACATCACTTCCCGGTTTTAAAGGGATGAGTTTTGATTTTGACATGAATCAGAGCAAGCTGGCCCATCATGGCTTTTAACAATAGCTTTTCTTCTGTTGATTGACCTGTCTTTTGTTTTGCCACACTGTTTTCTTAATAGACTTTCATCAGAAAACAGTGTGGCATTTCTTTTTATGAATGCCGCCTTTACATACGATACCATCGACTGGTGGAGATACTTGCATGTTCTTGCGCACTTATGTGCGTAGACCTATGCATATAGGTGCGTTTTAGTGGGTACTTTTTTTACATCGTATGATTTATTTCCGTATTTTTGGTCTTTCAAATAAAAAAGTCTCAAATATCATGAACGGAAAACGTATCGGAGAAATCGATTACCTGAAGTGTGTCTGCATCTTGCTGATGATAGCCTTCCACCTGGTGTTCTTCAGTGAAAAATATCCGTTGGCGAAGCAATGGGTATACACGTTTCACATGCCGGTATTCTTGATTTTGTCGGGGTACCTGATGCAAATTGAGAAACGGCCAAGTGAATTCCTGAGGGCGATGGCATGGATATTTGTCCCTTACATGGTGATGGAAACGGGATATGTGGTGATGTCGGCGGTGCTTCCTGTCCGTGATAAGGTGGATTGCCTGAGTGTAGGACTGATGCTGGAGAAATTATTCCTTCATCCGATGGGACCCTATTGGTATCTGCATACCTACCTGTTGTGCGGGCTAATATATTATGGTGTATTTCATTGGGCAGAGAAGATGAGGCTTATGTCTCGTCTGGTCGTATTAGGTACGGGATATGCCGTTCTGGCAGATGCCTGTCAACTTGTGTCATTACCTAATGCCTTGTATTTCCTGGCTGGAGTTGCTTTGCGCCGTTCGGGCATGACATTTACATCTTTTTTCTGTCCTTCTGTATGGGCATTGGTCCCTTTGGTGTGGCTGAGTGCTGATATGGCGAATCTGAATCGTTTCACTTTGGGGGGTGTTGCCATTGTGTACCTTGTGGCGAGTGTACTCTTGAGCCTCTATACGGTTATACCTGCTGGTATCAGGCGTGTTTCCGACTATGTAGGGAGGCATACGCTGGCATTGTTGGTCTTCTCTCCTGTGTTTACTATGCTTTCGAAAGGATTGGTACCATTGTTTATGTTCGACGAAACCGGTTTTTGTTTTCTTTTCGTGGCGATGATATTAACGGTGACAGGCTCATTTGGTATAGCTTGGTGTATTGATCGTGTGGGAGTTTCTCCCTATTTTTGGGGGAAGAAGCAGATGCTCCAGCCTTTTCATCCGAAATGACAATTTGGCACGATGTGGGTTCTGGCATTTCTTTTGTAGAAACTCATAATGTATTTATCTCTTGCATTTAATAATTAAAAAATAATACGACTATGATTTCAGAAAAATTACAAAACGCGATGAACGAACAGATCACAGCAGAAATGTGGTCTTCTAACCTGTATCTTTCTATGTCTTTCTATTTGCAGAAAGAAGGTTTCGATGGCTTTGCCAACTGGATGCGTAAACAATCGCAAGAAGAGTTGCAACATGCATACGATTTGGCAGACTATATCGCAAAACGCGGCGGTGCTGCCAAAGTAGACAAAATCGATGTCGTTCCGCAAGGCTGGGGCAGCGTATTGGAAGTATTCGAACATGTGTACAACCACGAATGTCACGTATCTGAGTTGATTGACAATCTGGTAAATGTAGCTTCGGCAGAAAAAGACAAAGCTTCTCAGGATTTCTTGTGGGGCTATGTCCGCGAACAAGTGGAAGAAGAAGCTACCGCACAGGGTATTGTCGACAAATTGAAAAAATGTAACGACTATGCCGGTGTTCTTTATCTGAATGACAAACTGGGCGCACGCGAATAAGTCCGTGTTGACAAATGAACGGCACAGGGGCATGGAGACACAGAGGTAATGGACTTTCGGTGCCTTTATGCCCCTTGTCTTTATAATGCGTGATACGTTATGAAGATGTCCGACCTATGCTTGCGGATATGGAATTGGTGTTGCCGGTTCCGGCACCGGTGCGGATATGGTGTACATTCACCTTCCGATTTTTTTCTGATTACATCGGTCATTTATGAAAAGATGCCTTATTATGCTTTTCAGCTTTTGCACTATAGCCGGGAGGATGAGAAAGACCAACTGTTCCATTATCGTGAAAAAACCGACCGGTTGCTGTTCCGGTTGGTCAATTATCTGCAGCCGGCATCAATGCTGGAAATAGGGACAGGGTGCGGACTGGATACTCGCTATATGGCAGAGGCAAAGCATGTCCCTCTCTTTACGATTGATGAGGAAAGACAAGACAAGGCAAGAATAAAACATGTCCTTTCTGCGTATCCGTTAGTGGATTACCGGACAGGAAATGTACTCCGCTTGCTTGACGAGGCATTGACAGGCAGACCGTTTGCTGACCTGATACACATCGGACATACACCTTATTATAAAGAAGCATTTGAGCGGTTGCTGCCTATGGTTACCGACCGTACGTGCATCATTGTAGGCGCACCGTATGCTACTCGTGAGAAAAAACGATGGTGGAAGCAGACGATTGCAGATACCCGTACGGGAGTCACATTCGATTTGTATGACATCGGTTTGGTTTTCTTTGATAAGAAACGGGTGAAAGAACATCGTATTGTCAATTTTCTTTAACTTAATACAACAGAGATGCTATGAAGAAAAGTATGGTCTATACGCGTACAGGCGATGATGGAACGACTTCGTTGATAGGAGGTGTACGAGTTCCGAAAACGCATATTCGACTTGAAGCATACGGCACTGTTGATGAGCTCAATGCGCAGATAGGGTGTCTAGTCTCGCAGATGGAAGAAGGTACAGACAAATCTTTGTTGCAATTCGTGCAACATAAACTTTTCGTTTTGGGAGCTTATTTGGCGACAGAGACTTCGAAGACTGATTTGTCGCCTGTATCTCAGATTACGGATGAAAACATTACCCGGCTGGAAGAAGCCATTGATACCTTAGATGTTTCTCTGCCTCCGCTTCGTGGGTTTATCTTGCCTGGCGGTTCGTATGCAGCTTCTACCTGTCATGTATGCCGTACGGTATGTCGTCGTGCAGAACGTTGTATTTGGGCACTGGAAGAAGCAGAAACAGGTTTTGAGATAGCCAGAAATGTGAAACAGTTTGTCAATCGTTTATCGGATTATTTGTTTGTTCTATCACGAAAGTTAAATCAATTAACACACCATGATGAAATTTATTGGGATAAGAGTTGCAAATGACATAAATTGTTATACTTTTGTGCCCCGATAATGTGAATGTAAAACTTTATAAACTGAAATACTATGTATTGGACATTGGAATTGGCCTCAAAATTGGAAGATGCACCATGGCCTGCTACAAAAGATGAGCTGATTGATTACGCAATGCGTTCGGGTGCTCCTATGGAAGTGATTGAAAATTTACAGGAAATGGAAGATGAAGGCGAAATCTACGAAAGTATCGAAGACATTTGGCCCGATTATCCTAGCAAAGAAGATTTCTTCTTCAACGAGGACGAGTATTAATAGCCTTCTGGATAGCAAAACAATTAAATATCAGCGCGATAAACAAATATGATTTGTTTGTCGCGCTGGTGTTTTATGGTGTTTTATGGTGTTATATGGTGCAGTTTGTCTAAATTGCAGATTTTCGCTTAAAAAACGGAGTTTGTCTAAACTAACCTACAAGGCAAAACAGGCGGAAAAAGCAGTCAAGGGACTGCAGACAATGATACGGAAACTTGAACGGGAAATGCTTGCCGGCAGGAACCGGCTTAAAGAAATCGATGAAGCTCTCGCGTCCGGCAAAATAACTCTTGACAGGTATGAAGTGCAGAAGGCGGACATACAGAAACTCATTGCCGAGTATCAGGAAAGACTTGAAGACAAATCCAATAAACTTCATGCAAAGGAGCATGAATTGGAATAATTGACAAAGGATGCGGCGAAAGCTCGTTCTGTTATACAGCCATTTCGCAACCACAAAGTTGATTTCACGCCACCGCAAATTACAGAGAAAGTACCATTGTTCGGTACGGACAAATGGATTGAGCGTCAGAATCGGTCTATCTCCAAGCAGTTTACCGAAATTGTCCGGAAGATAGAATCCCTATACAGAAATGATGTAGCCAGGCAGGTCGAAGCCGCCCAACGCAATGTCCTGGCGGATTATGGAGAACTGTATCAGTTACGAAAGGAGGTCAAAACGCTTATTGAGAACAATGATGGCTTGAAATCAACATTGGAAACAATGCTTGACCAACTTGCTAACCCTTCTCTCCGCTCAAAGATATTCGCCATTGCCGATGCTCTTGCCGGAGGAACACCTGCTGCAATTTCTTCCGGTGGCGGAGGTGGCGGCAATTCCGACTCCGATCTTCGCTGGGACGGCCGCAGGCCGGATGAGGAGGAAGAAGCGTATCGGAAGAGGTGTTTAAAAACAGCTATAATAGTAGTAATGAGAAGTAGTAAATCACGTGGACGAAATAGATAAGACAGTACTAATGATCTCGTATTGCATTTCATAAACTGATATTTATATCAGTATGTTTTGATGATTATCTTTTTATGTTTAACTTTGTGCTGTTAATCATGTAATATGAAGCAATATGGCAAAAATAGAATGCTCAAACCGATTGCGTGTAATTTTAGCTGAAAAAGAAATAACCAATCGTTGGCTGGCAGAGCAGATGGGGGTTACAGATATGACTGTCTCACGATGGAAGACCAATAAGGTGCAGCCATCTATGGCTCAGTTTGTCGAAATCGCCCAACTGCTCAAAGTGGATATTAAAGACCTCATTGAGGCTGACTTTAATTATGATATAGAATAACTACAGTTTAACTATCAGAAAATAATGGTTAAAGTTGCGGAATATAGTCTTGAAGAACAAAAATCACTTGGTGCATTTTACACACCAGCCGCTCTTGCAGAATATCTTGCAAAAGCAACTTTGTCATTGTCCAGAATTGACAAAAGTAAAAGATATGTTGTTTTGGATCCGGCAACTGGTGAAAGTGCATTATTAAATGCATTCAATTCATTATCTAAAAGAAAAGGGATATCAAATTGTTTTGTTGGAATTGATATAGAGGAGAAAGCCATTAATCACTCAAAAAGTATTTTCTCAGGTATTTCAGAAAATAGTGTTTTTATTAAATGTGATGCACTTTATCCGTATGAATCAATGGGGAGTTTTGAAGGATGGTCTAAACTTTCAAAGAGATATTTTCCTAATGGAATAGATTTTATAGTCTGTAATCCTCCATGGGGAGTAGATAAAACCATTTATGACCAGCTTTCAAATGATTTTGAAATGGCAAAAGGTCAATATGATATTTATGACCTGTTCATAGAATTATGTGTACGAATTCTTAATGTTAATGGTGTTTTTGGATTTATTGTTCCTGATACAATATACAGTGAGGAGCATAGACCTATTAGAGAATTCCTTTTAAAGAACACGACAATTAAACAAATAGTAAGATTAGGAGAAGGAATTTTTCCTAATATCAATATTGCAGTATCTTTAATCTTTGGAATAAAACGTGTATGTAACAATAGACATTCTATTTCATGCGCTCATTTATCCAACGATATAAAAAAGAAAGTTATTAGTAATGTAATTTCATTAGAAAGTGCGATCAATCTCTGTTTGTGTAAGATACCGTCAAAAGTGATGGTTATTAATGAATACTCATTCTTTACTGATATTAAACAAAATGATGTTAATCTTACGAAGATATTAAATAATTGTCCAAAGATTGGTGACATAACTAAGAGTCAACGAGGTGTTGAAATATCCAAAAAAGGAATAGTGCTACAATGTTCAAGTTGTCATGAATGGTTCCCGGAGCCTAAAGTAAAAACTGATGGTATTATCAAGTGTCCTCATTGCCATTATAGCGGGAAAAAATCTACTTTTCTTGCAACAGAAATCATATCCAGCAAATCGTTGAATGGTTATAAGAAGATTATTGTAGGTGAAGATGTATATCGCTTTGGTATAAATGCTAAGAAATATATAAAAACGGATATTCCTGGCATTAACTACAAAGATGTTCGGCTATATGAAGGTTCAAAGATACTTGTTAGGAAAACAGGTGTCGGTATTACCGCTGGCATTGACTATAGCGATTGCTTAACGAACCAAGTTGTATACATAATAAAACGTAGAGAAGACATTGATCCTATGATAACGAATGAAGTAATTATTGCCGTTTTAAATTCACGAATAATAACTTATTATATTATTAAGTCCATGGGATGTAATGGCTGGAAAACTCATGCATATCTTTCACAGAAAGCTGTTGCTTCTTTACCATTCCCTAATATTGACACGAACAACTTAGAAACAAGAGCTTGTCTTATTCAAATAACGAAGTTAGTACAAGAGAATAAAATTAATACGGATAATTTTTCTATTGATGCGGATGCAAAAATAGAATATCAAATAGCAAAACTTTTCGGAATTAACGAAACAGATTATGGTATAATATACAAAGCGATCAACGAGGTTCAACAAATGATACCATTTAAAAGACTTTTAAAGGTATCTGTAAAAGATATATTTAATAATGGGATATAGGTATATTGGATCAAAAGATAAATTAGCAGAAACATTGATTGACATATTTCGTCAACGCTGTCCTGCTGCGCATTCTGTCATAGACTTAATGGCAGGAACAGGACTATTTTCTCTTGCATTACGGAAACATGGATATAGAGTTATTGCTTCTGATGTAATGACATATTCATATCATCATCTTGTTGTAAATTTGCTTCTTAATAAAGAGCCAAAGTTTCAAGTATTGTCCTCTGTACTAAGATTAGATAATGGTTATCAAAGTGTTCTAGAATACCTCAATTCGTTATCTTCTAATCCTGGTTTTTTTACAAAAGAGTATTCTCCAAGTGGCAACCCGTCTGCGGGTTGCAAACCGCGTAAGTACTTTACATCAGAAAATGCTTCTAAAATTGATGTAATAAGGAGTATGATAAAGGACTGGCATGCAAAAGGCCTTATAACTAACATTGAACATTCTCTTTTGCTGCATGATCTAATTATGGCAGCAAATGATGTCGCAAATATTGCAGGAACATATGGACATTATTTATCTCATTTTGTCAAGCGTGCGGAAGATAAAATAAGTTTGATGCCCACATTTTTTGACCCAGATGAAAATATAAATAATCATGAAATCAGAAAAGGATATGCCGAAGAAATTGCAGCTGAATTATATGCCGATATATGTTATATAGATCCTCCATACATTAAAAGACAGTATGCGGCAAATTATCATATTCTTGAAACCATTGCAAGAGAAGATGAACCAGAAGCAATAGGAGAAAGTGGATTGCGGCCTTGGCGTGATCAATATTCCAATTTTTGTTCAAAGGTGAAAATCCGTAGTTCATTTGATACTATTATTAATAATATTCATTGCAATGACATCTTTATTAGTTATAGTGAAGACGGTTTGTTATCTATAAATGATTTGTTGACTTTTTTACGTCAATATGGGACTGTTGAACTTTCGGAGATCCGTTATAAACGTTTTCGAAGTAACAATAGTAAAAAGGGATTAGAATTAACAGAGTATCTTATATATTTACACAAGAATGCAGAGTATGAATGTTGAGTCTTTGATTTTTAGAAAATTAACTCCCAATGAATTTAAGGCTATTACAAATACCATTAATTCACCGGGTGGGGGAAGTCAAACATATATTGACTTTCCTAAAGGTAGCATCAGTGATGATGATTTTAAGGATTTCTTTGAAAAAGAAGGGACTCAAAATGCCAATGGCTATGAGTGGACTTTCAAAGTAAATAGCCTTTCGTTAGGACGAACTCAACAAGAAGAAGTCATATCTTCAAGAAGGGATTCTTCAAATTCACTTAGAGAGCAGAATAACGAAAACCGAATAGAAATATGGAAAAATGAGAGAAGTGGATTCCCGGCTGATTCTTATGATGATAAGAATAATCCAATTGTCGTTTTTATTTTAAAGAGCGATGATAAAGAATTTTGGGCTGGTTGGTTTTATAGAAATAGCTGTGATGACACATGGCCAATGACAAAAGGATTGTCATATATGTTATGGAAGGACTGCGCTTATGTAAAATTCGACATTCCAATTCCTTTTGATGTAAATGATTACACTTGGCCATTCCTCAAGTCAACTTCTACGCATAATAGAAAACAGAAATCGAATAAAAAATCGCTTCAACAGATATACTACGGAGCCCCAGGAACAGGTAAGTCGCATACAATAAAAGAACAAACAGAAGGGGAAAGTGTAATTCGTACTACGTTTCATCCCGATAGCGATTACTCGACCTTTGTTGGGACTTACAAGCCAACTATTGGACTTCTTCCTATTTGTGACGAACTTGGGCAACCTATGAAAATTGGTTCTACAGTTCTACATAAGGAACAAATTATCTATGAGTTCGTTGAACAAGCATTTTTTCAGGCTTACGTTCGAGCTTGGGAATTTTATGCAGATGCACAAGACGGAACCCCACAAAACCAATATTTAATTATTGAAGAAATCAATCGTGGTAATTGCGCACAGATTTTTGGTGACTTATTTCAACTGCTTGACCGTAATAGCGATGGCTTTTCTGATTATTATATCAATGCTGATAAAGATATGAAGAAACAACTTGCAAAAGTGTTTAAAGGAAAAACTATAAAGCAAGCAGATAAAATCAATTCGTTATATAAAGAACAGAATATAGTAGATAAAGTATTGAATGGAGAGATATTACTTCTTCCAAATAATCTCTACATTTGGGCTACAATGAATACTTCTGACCAAAGTTTGTTCCCCATTGACAGTGCATTCAAGCGTCGTTGGGATTGGGAATATGAGCCTATCAAGTATAAGAATACCGGATGGAAAATAGAAATCGATGAGCAGAATAAGTATTCATGGGTTGCATTCCAGAAAGAGGTTAATAGGAGAATATTTGACGCCACTCATTCTGAGGATAAGATGCTCGGAGATTATTTCGTCAACCCTACAGATGGTGTGATAACTGCGAATTTGCTGCGGAATAAAATTCTGTTTTATTTGTGGAATGACGTGTGCAAGGACGGGGAAGGAGATATCTTCCGAACAAGTGAGACCGATGAGGTGCAATTTTCGGATTTATATGGTGAAGACGGTAATAGTAAATTGCTCGGAATGATGAATTATCTTCTTAAGAAATCTGATGAAGATAGGACTAACGCTAATGCAGAAACAGTTAATGGAACAGAAAATCAAACTATGTAATTCTTATGTTGCTGTTCATCGAAGGATACCCGTATAGTTTGGATGACATCATTAGAGATGGTCTGACTGTGAGAGATGTGCTCAAGGATGTAGTGTCCGTTCCGGTTAAGGAAGACAGATACGCCTTTGGGTATGTAGGGTATTGTTATAGCAAAGCGGCAAAAGATGTAATTTTCTTTCTCCCCAAAGTGGTACTGACCGGTGAGCAGAATGAAGAGAACGGTGATGATACAATATTCGGTGCGTCACCTCAGGAAATCATTGACTTTGAATCGGACAAAATAAAATTCAAGTTTACAGAAGACGGATGCAAGGAATACAAGGAGTTTCTTTCCACGCTTTCAATATGGGTTTACAGGACAATCAGCGTGTACAAGCAGACACATAATGATAATATCCTTGAAACTAGGGAATATCAGACAGAAAGCAGAGGTCGGAAGCAGAAACACAACACTTTGCTTGATGTGATAATTGCGCTCCGTGACTTTAACAGGGACAATCAGGACTACTTTACATTTATCGCAAAAAATGTGCATTCTGGGTATAACAGAATCAATTGGAGCAAGACTATTGCGTCATCACAAGCTTTTATTCAGAATGGAACTCCTGTTTACGTTGAACCTGTGAACAGGAAGAAGATGGTTAATTTTGACGAGGAACTGTTGGTCATCTATTTCTCTATACTGAATTATATATGTGAAACACACGGTTTTTCTTTTGAAATAAACATACATTACCAGCTTATAAGTCCCGAAAAGCTAAAGAATACATATATAAAGAAGAATTTGGGATGCAGACGGCTGAAACAGATTAAATACAAATACTTTTCGGATAAGGCTTTAAGAATATGGGATTTGTGTTATGCTTTTTTTGATAGGGAATATAAAATATCCATGAATAGGCAGGCTGAAGACTTTTTGCTTGCCAAAGATTTCGATCACATTTTTGAAGTGATGATTGATACTCTTGTCGGAGGTAATGATAAGCAGGAACTGCCTAAGGAGCTGACTGAACAGAAAGACGGGAAATTGGTTGACCATATGTTTATAGGACAGGGGCTTATTGAGCAGTCTGACTTGCCTGCAGACCTGACTTACTACATAGGTGACAGCAAATATTATAAGCGTTCCAAAAACGACAGGACATTGCTCGGTGAAAAGTCTGTTTACAAGCAATATACTTATGCGAGAAATGTCATACAATGGAATATGAACCTGTTTTTGGACGGTGATGGAATAGGTGAGCATCCGCAGTTAAGGGATACGTTGACAGAGGGATATAATCCTATTCCTAACTTTTTCATTAGTGCAAGAATCCCGAATAGACGAAGTGGCGGAGCCAGATTCTTGTCGTTTGATGATAAGGAACTGAAGTCTCAAGAAGGTGGTGTCCAGTTGAATCGCCAGTTTGAAAACAGGTTATTTGATCGTGACACTCTTTTGTTGTGCCATTATGATGTGAATTTCTTATATATAGTGTCCTTGTATGGTCGTAATAACAAAAGTTCTCAAACTGCATGGAGAGAATATGTACGTAAGGAATTCAGAAGTAAGATTCAAGATACTCTAAACAGACTATATACATTCAGAACTTTACAACCGCGTGACGGTATGGATTGTTATCAGTTTATCCAGGATAATTTTCAGCGCTTGAATGGAAAACTGTATCGCCCGAAGACAGATAGTAATTATTTGGTTCTTGCTTTGATGAAAGATGAAGATAGCGGTATATGGAAATCACTTGGTATTAAATCTGAAACTGTCGGAAAGGAGATTATTCAAAACAAAGAATTATTAGATGCACTGCATACTCATTTTCATGTTAGTAACCCTTTCATGCTTGATAATGAATTCCAAATTGAAAGTGTGGATAATGTCGGCACTCTTGATAAATTACCAAAACCTGAGGTTAAGGATGTTCTGACTGGTTTAGTTCGGAGAACAGATTCGGATTATGCAAATTTCTACAATCATGTTGCGAAGACTTATACAATGGAAAAGATACCTACTTCTATTAATGTAATGGATATTAGATATTTTTTACCTATGGTTGGCGGAGATATTGACGGCTATTATAAAGTGGAGAAAGTATATTTGGGTACAAGGGATGGTAATATATGCTTAAAATTAAATCTTTCTACTTACATTTCGTTAGGAGAGAAATGGATCCCTATATATCGAAGTAAAATGCAGCCAGGAGAATTGATATCTAACAAACAGATGGCAGATTTATACGAATAAAAGATTTAGAAGATGGAAGAAAAACTATTAAGAATGGATTTCGATGCTTTTTTAAGGTCTTTTAAACAAAATAAGAATGCTTCTTTTGCCTTCTTATTAGGAGCTGGTGCATCAATATCTTCTGGTGTTCAATCTGCAGAAGACTGTATATGGGATTGGAAGAAACTTATTTATGTAACAAATAATCCAGCATGTACATCATTTCTTGATATCCATACTGATTGTTGTAGAAAAAGAATTCAGGCATGGATTGATGAACAAGGTGGTTTCCCAAAAGAGAAATCAGATAGAGAATATGTTTTCTATGCAGAAAAAGCATTTCCACTGTCTGGTGATAGAACAAGATATTTTGAGAACTTGTGTTTTGATAAGAATCCGAATATTGGTTATAAGCTTTTGTGTTTATTACATAAATATGGAGCCTTAAAATCAGTATGGACTACTAATTTTGATGGATTAGTAGTAAGGGCTGCACATAAGGCAAATATCACCCCAATAAATGTAACACTTGATAATCCAGATGATATTTATCGACAAGAAAATACTCATGAATTATTGTGTATAGCTTTGCATGGAGATTATAAATATTCGACACTTAAAAATACTGCAACAGAATTAGATTCTCAACAGGATACATTTAAAAATAGACTTAAAGAATACTTTGTTGATAAAAATTTAATTGTAATTGGGTACAGTGGAAGAGATAAGTCTTTGATGAAGGCATTGACTGAAGCTTTTAGTCGTCCGGGAGCAGGTCGTTTATATTGGTGTGGATATGGCTCATTTATAAATGAAGACATTAAGGGTTTACTTACTGTAGCTAGGAATGCAGGAAGAGATGCTGTATTTGTTGAAACCGATGGTTTTGATAAGACAATGATATCTATACTACTTTCTACATATAATGATGAGCAAGATAAATATCAAGAAATTCATAAGATATTAGAAGATATAAATACAGATATTCCTATTACGCCATTTGCTTTGCATAATTTGAATATTGGTGGATGTATTAAAACAAATCTATATCCGATTTCTATTCCTTATGATATATTTACTTTCGAGATTTCTTTCCCTCAGAATGAAACTCAATGGAATTTTCTTAGAAATAGGATTAAAGGAATGGATATTGTTGCTGTTCCTTATAAGGGTAAAGTATTTGCTTTTGGCTATTCAGAACATATACACCAAGCATTCTTTGATTGTCTTAAAGAAGATAATATATCTCGTCTCCCATTATCAATTAAAGAATTGAAGGAAAACCATGCGCTAAAATCTGTTATAATCAAAACTTTGATTTTGGGCCTTTCTTCTTGTTGTGGCAAAGATGCTGTTATATCCAAACGTTTGATTTGGGATAGAACACGTCAGTTTGAAAATTATAAAGGTGTATATGAAGCAATTAAAATAGATATAGTGTTTTTGGATGATAAGAATTATGCTCTTATGTCTATTGTTCCAACATTGTATTTTAAAGATGAGCATATAAATTGTGACAGGCGTAAAAATCTAATGTCTGAATATCTTGACAAAAAACACAATATCAAGTACGATGAGCTTATTTCTAGTTGGGAGCGAATTCTTTTTAATGGCAGTAAGCGTACATTTGATTATCCATTAAATAGTGGTTATAATTTCAATTTTAAAATAAGTAATAATAGAGGACTTGTTGCAGTTGATTATACAGATAAAGGTCTCATATCTCAGACTCAGTTTACAAACAATAAAATAGTATACTCAGGGATATATATATCTGAGCCAAATCTTGATTTTTGTAGTAAGGTATCTCGAAAAATAATCCAAGATACAAATCCAATGAGAGGATTGCTTCAAAATAATCCCTATGATTATGAATTTCATTCTAATTTTAATACTAATGTTAAAATTGGTGTAATTTGTCCGATTACTCATACATTTCAGTTCCGGGAATTCCTTAATGGTTTGAATGGAAATGTTACTGTTTCTGGAACTGATTATGTACAACCATATATCGGTTTTGAGCAAATTTATGCAACTTCGTTAGATATACCTGCCGTTAATTCTAATTTATGGGTTAAATGTAATGAGACGCAAAATGATTCTGTGAATTTAGCACAAAATATATGTAAGTTTGCTCATAAGTTATCCAATAATAATCCAGATATTATTATTGTAATTTTTATTCCAAATTCATGGGAAAAACATCGCTTCTTTAAAAATAACGGTGAAACATTTGACTTACATAATTATATTAAGGCATATGCGGCTCAAAATGGATTTACCACACAATTTGTAGAGGAAAAAACTATATCTAATACATATATGAAGAATCAGATATATTGGTGGCTTTCATTAGCTTTGTTTGTCAAATCAATGAGAACTCCATGGGCTTTGTCAGATCTGAATACAGAGACAGCCTATGCTGGTATTGGATATAGTGTAAGACATGATGCAAAAGGTAAACCAAATATTGTTGTAGGGTGTAGTCATATATATAATTCAAAAGGCCAAGGTCTAAGATACAAATTGTCTAAAGTAGACAATCCCATTTTGGACAGAAAAAACAATCCTTACCTATCCTATGAAGAGGCTTATAAATTGGGTGTTAGCATTCAAGAATTATTTGTAAAATCTATGGACAGGATGCCTAAGAGAGTTGTTGTTCATAAAAGAACTCCATTTAAAGACGAGGAGGTGAAAGGTATAACTGATGCTTTATCTCATTCTGGCATAAAAGATGTTGATTTAATAACAATAACAATGGAAGATAAGGTTAAATGTATAGACCAATATATACAGCATGGTTATCCTGCTAATGCTTCTTTTCCTGTAATGAGAGGAATTTGTTTTGCGGTTTCTAAATATGAATGCTTATTATGGACACATGGAACTATAGACTCAGTAAAGCCCAACAGAAATTATTATCCAGGAGGGCGAGGTATACCTTCGCCTTTGAGAATAATTAAATATCATGGTAATGGCTCAATGCAGACAATAGTTAAAGAGATTCTTGGTTTTACGAAAATGAATTGGAACTCTTTTAATTTTTATACTAAATTTCCTGCAACAATTGATACCTCCAATACATTAGCCCAAGTTGGGAACTTGTTAGGGCATTACGATGGTAGGACTTATGATTATAGGTATTTCATATAGTATTGTTGGAAATAAAAAAAACAGAAAATTATTATGGAATTAGGTATTAAGTCATTTATTGGTGAAGCTACATCATATGATAAAAAACAAATGCTTGAAATCAAGCGGCCTAAAAGCTGGCTTAAGAGCGTGTCTGCTTTTGCTAATGGTGAAGGTGGTACATTGATATTTGGCATAAGTGATGATGATGAGGTCGTGGGGCTTGCGAATGCCGAAAGTGATGCAGAAAGAATCAGTGAGGAGATAAAGACCAAACTTGACCCAGTGCCTGTGGTCAATCTTGAATACAAAGAGATTGATGGAAAGAGACTAATATTGCTGCATGTGTATCCAGGACAGGAAACACCATATTACTACATTGGAGACAAGCAGCGATTGGCCTTTGTGCGCGTAGGAAACGAGTCGGTTACGGCAGATCGTATTCAACTGAAAGCCCTTGTTTTGAAAGGATCCGGACGTACTTATGATAGTTTGCCATCCAATTATAGATTTGAGGATATGGCTTTCTCAAAACTCAGATCTGTCCATTACAAACGGCTGCAACGTTCGTTTGATGACAGCGAGTTCGTATCATGGGGCATCATAGATGAAAACGGCAATTTGACAAATGCCGGAGCGTTGTTGGCAGATGAATCTCCTATACGACAGTCCCGTATTTTCTGTACACGTTGGAACGGTTTGGATATGACTAGTGGTTTGGGGGAAGCGATTGATGATGTTGAATTGGAAGGTTGTGTGATTGGCCAATTGCAAGATGCTGTGTCTTTTGTGAGAAATAACTCTCATAAGAAATGGTGGAAGGAGAAAGATTATCGTGAAGAACAGCCAGATTATCCTGAACGTGCGGTAACAGAAGCGATAGCGAATGCAATCATCCATCGTGATTACTTACAGGTGGGAAGTGAAATACATATTGACATGTATGATGACCGTTTAGAAGTATATTCTCCAGGAGGAATGATGGATGGAAGACTTATTCAGCAGCTAGATCCTATGAAAGTACCATCCAAAAGACGGAATCCGTTACTTGCAGACTTTTTTAATCGCTTGGGGTTAATGGAACGTCGTGGAAGCGGAATGAAGAAGATTATTGATGCATATAATAAATATATTCATCTTTTAAATTATCATACTCCAGAATTTGTTTCTAATGCTTCTGAGTTTCATGTAACGCTATGGAACTTGAATTTTGAGAATGAAGTTGTTGGAGAAATAACACCCAATGGCATTCCTTTGATACAAGAGTTCGTAAAAGAGTCTGGAGAAGTGGTCGTAAAAGAGTTCGTAAAAGAAGAATCAAAGTTCGCAAAAGAGTTCGTAAAAGCAGGTCGTCAGATTTATAAGCTAATTTCACAAAACCCACAAATCAGTGCTGCGCAGATGGCTGAGAGTATGGGGTTATCTGCACGTCAGGTTCAGAAATATCTTAAACGACTTCAAGAGTCAGGGAAGATTACTCGTATAGGTGGACGTAAAATGGGAGAGTGGAAAATAATTGATGAAGAATACGAAGGATTCTTTGATCGAATATGACAGACAATTGATATGTAAGTTTTCTATATTGGCATGGACAAATTAAACAAAGAACAGAGACATCGTTGTATGTCAGCTATAAAATGTAAGGATACAAAGCCGGAATTGTTGGTGCGAAAGTTCTTGTTTAGTCGTGGATTTAGATATAGATTGAATCATCCTCGACTTCCAGGACATCCGGATATTGTATTGCACAAATATAGAACTGTGATTTTTGTGAATGGATGTTTTTGGCATGGGCATCAAGAATGCAAGTATTTTGTCCTTCCTAAAACGAATGTGGAGTTTTGGAGTGCTAAAATCGAAAGGAATCGAAAACGAGATGTGGAAGAACAACGCCAATTAGCATCTATGGGATGGCATTGTATTACCATTTGGGAATGTCAGTTGAAACCTAGAGTTCGTCAGCAGACTTTGGAGTCATTAGTATATACACTTTCTTTTATTTTCTTGGAAGATAGAAAGGTGAGCTATTACAAAGAAAAATATGAAACTCCCACAATAGCTGCTGATTCGGAAATTGAATATAATGTATAGAATGATGCTATTATTTTTTATAATAATTTATATATATCCTTTTTTAGTTACTTTTAAATATTAATATTATGTTATACACAAATAAACAATTAGTATCTAAAGGCTTTGATCATAGAATTGCAGTAAAAAGATATCTCTATAAATATTTGAATCAAAAGAAAGAATTTAAACGCCTTAAACCACATGAAAAAGATTATTTGTTTGGATGGATGCGTGTATCTTATAATGAACAAGGTAAGCCTGCTTTTGATTTATATGAGGAGACTGAGGCACAAGAGTATATATTTTTTAATATAGTCCTGACATATGGAGAAGATATTGATAAATTTGAAGGGCCAATAATGGGACCGCATGGTAAATTGATGGATGAGGAAATACGTAAGGATCATGCTTTTTTTGATAAATATTTATCAATATGGAAAAAGCAAATAGAAGAACGTAATGGGCCATATTTATCAATCATTGCCCCATGCTTTATCAGAAATTGAAAGAATTAAAAAGTGTTTGTTCATCAGAAGATGAATATAATTCACGTGAAAGGTACTGTTATGGCATATTTTTTTATATATATTATAAGTCTAAATTGTTATTTGAAGAGAATAATAAGCGATGTTTAATCTTTAAAATTAAAGAGTTTGATTTTGTTATTAATATATATACTTTTTGTCATATATTTACTAGACATTATGTTCCTAGCTTAAATAAAGGTTTGTCTATCTCTATGAATAGTAAGATTCCCTATATTGACGTAAATAATTTTGTTGAAACTCTGAAGGGGCTAATAGTATTGTATTTTAATGAAGATGATAGCTTGAATATAGCAACAGAATATATGTTGTTCAAATTTATGAATGATCCATATATCCTTTGGATAAAATATAAAAGAATGGATGAACTGTCAAAAAATATGGGGTTTGAAGTGCGATCTTTTTATAAATGTGAAGAAGAAGCAGATATCTCTAAATTTGATGGTAAAAAAGAAATTATACTTTCTAAAGGCTGTTTTTGTTATATATAATAAGAAGGAGAATATAGGTAATTAAATTATTGCAAAATGTTTAAATTAATAGCTGTTAAAGTATTGGAAGGATGTCGTAAGTCGGTATGTAAATGTTTGAGTGTCGGTAAAATGTATTACTTTAATAATGACTACTACATTACTGATGATAGTATATGTCTTCGCGATGAATATATAAGACTATTGCCAGATGATTTTTTCTCATTAGACGCTACTTCAACTTTGCAGATAAATATTTCTGCTGTGGTTGGTATGAATGGTGATGGCAAGAGTACATTGATGGAGTTGGTAATGCGCTTGATTAATAACTGCGCAAAACACTATAGACTGGCAGATAAAGATAACTTATTGCAAATAGATGGAGTGAAAGCCGAGTTGTATTATTTACTTGATAATGTGGTATATTGTATAAAAGAGGCAAAAGAAGATAACTATGCAAGTCTGTGGAAATGTGCTGATATGAGTGACTCTGATGTACGACAATGGAATAAAATAATGACTCCAGTTAAAAGCGTCAGTAGAATGAATGAGTTGTTTTATACTATTGTGTCTAACTATTCTCATTATGCATATAATACAAGGGATTTTAGAGAAGAATGGTCTGATAAAGTACAATCAGAGGAAGATTGTAAGAAATGTTGGCTACATTACTTATTTCATAAGAATGATGGTTATAGAACCCCAATAACAATTCATCCATATAGATATGAGGGAAATATTGATATTAATAAGGAAGTTGAATTAACTATGCAGAGACTGATGGCTTTGTATATTCAGGAGCCTAATCCTAGAGAAAATGACGGTTCATTTAGAAGAATAGGTAATAAGGAGGCTGAATTTCTACAATTGACCGATTTGGGATATTCAAAACTTCAAGAAATAACTGTTGTTCAATATTTTAAGGATAATAAATCTTGTTCATTATTATCAAAGCAGATTAACCATATAGAAGAATTGAGGAAAAACGCTGATGATATGATGATTAAAGGTGCTTTAAGTAATATATTAGGTCCCATAAAAGAGTGTCTTGATTTATTAATCGGAGAGAAAGATCAATATTCCTATATGAATACGGACTTATCATATAAAGATTTCTTGCAGATATTTTATGAATGGATGCGTAATAAACGTCAGGTGTATTCAAGCAATAGTGATTTGAGGCTACTTTTGAATGCTTTGAAAAAATTAAGTAATATTGTTGATAAAGGTGCTTCGTATAAGCAGTTTGCAACCAAATATAAAAAATATGACAAGATGAATATTCAACAATTGAAAAGAGTTAGGTTCATATATGAGGTAATACGAAGCTGGGGGTTCTCTATTGATATTCTTACTAAAGAATATGAGATACTTGATGATATTGAGCGTTGTCAGCATTATATTGTTTATAAGACTATAAGTATATGTGCAATCTATCCGGAATATCGAGATTTTATTAATGGTAAAGATTCAGGTTGGAATAATATTGGGTTCGTTTTTGATAATTCTGTTATTGATGATGTTGTAAAGCAAATTAAAGCAGATAAAACACATGTTACTTTAAAGTTGCGTCAGTGTTTGAATTTTATTGATCAACTGAATAAGAGTAAAAATAATGTTTTTGAGATTCTTTCTAATGTGAATCTGCAACAGAAATTTAAAAAAGAATATGAATATGAATATGGCTTTGTTGTAAATTTTGATGATTTAAAATCTTATTATAAGAAAGACCTTTTCCCGTTAGAATTATTGCCTCCTCCTATTTATAAGTCAGAAATTCTCTTTCACTCTATACAAGATGAGAATACATATATTCCATATAAGTATTTAAGTTCAGGAGAAAAGCAGTTATTAAATAATTTTGGGGCATTGATTTATCATTTGAGAAATATAGATTCTGTAATAGACAAAAAAAGATCATACGAAAACGTAAATGTGATTTTTGAAGAAATAGAATTGTATTTTCATCCGGAATATCAACGGCTAGTAGTAAAAATGTTGGTGGAAAAATTGCAAAAGATAGATTTTAATCACATAAAAAGAGTTAATGTTATATTTGTTACTCATTCTCCATTTATCTTGTCAGATATTCCAATTTGTAATGTTCTGTTTTTAAAGGATGGTAAACCCGCAATTAGAAAGATTCAAGAGAATACATTTGGATCTAATATTCATGGATTATTAAAGAATGGATTCTTCCTGCCATCCTTACCAATGGGAGAGTTTGCCTACGATAAGATCAACGAACTATTTGAAAGACTTAATGGATATAAATTGGATCCTAACAATCGAGAACTTCGGGATTGGTTCTATTCAAATATTATGAGAGTTGGTGAACCATACCTAAGAGAACAATTAATGAAATTATATAATATGCATTATTCATTTTACGTACAATGATAGATATTAGGAGAGGTAGATATGTAAATCTGATTGCTGATGAATGGCTTGGCATGGTAATGAAATTCTTTAATGATCCTTGTCGTCCATATATAAAATTGTCATCTAATAAAAGACTGTATTTTGCTTCGTATGCTCACAAATTGAGATACGAATGTTTATGTCAGATTTCTGTATATGCCAAAAATAGAAAACATAGAAAAGCTTGTGTGAGAAAACTATATTATTGGTGGCAACACCTTAATGATATCATATTGATTAGCCCTGCTTCTATGGATTCACAAATAGAAAAATGGGAAACGAAAAAAATAGGAGACATTATATTATTGAGAGCATTATCTAATATCTTAGTGAGATATTACGAGACTTTATCTAATAAATATGGGCACGATTTGGTGAACAAATTAAATATAAAAACATGTCCATATTGTAATAGACAGTTTATATATACTTTTAAAGGACGAACAGCAGAGAGACCGGAATTAGATCATTTTTATTCGAAAACTATCTATCCGCTTTTTTGTTTATCATTTTATAATCTTATTCCTGCTTGTCATTCTTGTAACCATGTGAAATCTGAGGAGAATATCGGTTTAAATCCTTATTCTAGGGCTTTTGGAAGGAAGTTTGTTATAACAGATAAAAGAGGAGGTCAACTTACGAAATCTCAAATATATAAGTTGACGGAAAAAGAAATCAAATTAGATTTTTCAGGGAATGACATTGCAGAAGAAATAAATGAAAAAGTATTAGGGCTAAAAGATGTATACAACAAGCATACTGATTATGTAAAGGAACTAATTGATAAATCTATGGCTTATGATGCTTATGCGAGAAAAGCTTTGGTGGAAAGTTTTCAAGGTGCTGGATATCACCCTCGCCAAGTGTATGATTTTATATGGGGTAGACATTTGATGGATGCTGAGTATGAAGATAGGCCTCTTTCTAAATTAACAAAGGATATTTTGGATTTATTGGATATAAAGAGAAAATAGTCGTTAATAAATAAAAGATCGTGAATATTATTTGTTTGTCTCAAAATCATTATCTTTGCCTTTGACCGCTTTAGATAGCGTGGTTTGTTTGTCTAAACAACAATATAGTTTAGACAATAGATTGAAAATAAGGATGAAACAATTTCTTCAACGAGGACGAGTATTGATGAGTTTGATATGAATATCAGCAGTTTACTTGTACAAGTGTAGTAAAAACATGTACTTATACTTTGAACGGTATGCAATTGTACATTTTTATGGATACATACTTCCGGTGTCATTCCTGTTGACAGTGTCACGCTGACAAGTAAGCTTGGGTCTTTTCGCAATATGGCTGCATCGCTTGTAAGATTATTAATCTTACAGCGTGAAGATTAATAATCTTTCGGCATGAAGATTAATAATCTTACAAGCAAGGCAGCTATGGCTGGCATATTGAAGTTGAATGCAGGTATTCATTTTTTAACGGGTGTGCCGAAATGCACACCCTTATTTTTTGCCTTTGTTGAATATAGGTAAACAAAGAAAAATATATCTTTGTAGCAGATAGTTTGTACATATGAAAAGATTATCCTCCGAAACACTTGCTTTTATTCATGCACATTGGGGAGATGATGTGCGTGCTTTGGCGCTTCAAGCGAAGAAATATCCCGAGGTGGATATGCTTGAAGCTGCTGTCCAGATTGCTGGCAGACAGGTTGCCGAAAGGAAAATTCCTTCTTGGGCAAAGGTGGAATCAGTGCGTTATCCTTCCCATTTATCGATGGAACAATGCTCTTCTGAACTAACGGCACGCTATAAAGCATCGCTTATAAATGGAGAAACATTTGCCGACCTGACGGGAGGGTTAGGCGTAGATTGTTCGTTCATTTCTCAAAGATTCCGGAAGGCAGATTATGTAGAACGTCAGAATTCATTGTGTGAGTTAGCTGTTCATAACTTTGCAGCATTAGGACTGCGACATATTCATGTTCATTGTGCGGATGGTGTATCTTATTTGTCGCAAATGACACCTGTAGACTGTCTGTTTCTGGATCCTGCCCGAAGAGACAGTTATGGAAGCAAGACTGTAGCAATATCTGATTGTGAACCCGATATAGGGATACTCGAACCGGTATTGGTGGAAAAAGGGCGGAAGGTAATGATTAAGTTATCACCTATGCTGGATATAGCTAAAGCTCTTCAGGTGTTGAAACACATAACGCAAATTCACATTGTGGCTGTTCATAACGAGTGTAAAGAGTTAATAATTCTGTTAGAAAAGTCTGTTGAAGAGTCGGATTGTATTGGTTCTGAGGTGTGTATATATTGTAAACAGATTGTTGATAACTTGTTGATACCACCTTTTGTATTTACGCTTTCCGAAGAGAGAAATGCGATGTGTGAGTATGCTGACAAGGTGGAAACTTATCTGTATGAACCAGGAGTGACTTTGCTGAAAGCAGGTGCTTACCGATTGTTGGCTTTGCGTTACGGTGTGAAAAAACTGCATCCCAACAGCCATCTGTATACCTCCGACCATCAAGTGGATTTCCCAGGCCGTCAGTTTCAAGTAGAAGCCGTTTCTGGGTTCGGGAAAAAAGAGTTGAAAACCTTGTTGGGGGGAGTAGAGAAAGCAAATCTGACAGTGCGCAATTTCCCCGCTTCGGTAACAGAGTTGCGGAAGAAACTAAAATTGAAAGAGGGTGGCGAAATATATCTGTTTGCCACTACATTAAAGGATGAGGAACGGGTATTAATAAAGTGTTCAAAAATATGACCGCCCGTATGAACAGGCATAAGCAACTGTTTTGAATTTCCTACAAGAAGTTTTTCTTGGCTTGATGTGTTCGTTTCGTGTGTGCACGATAAATTCAAAACAGGTCCTAAATATCTGTGTTCATTTGCGCAAATAAATTGTATTTACATACGGACAGTCGTATTTTTATTTTCTTTCAACTTCGTTTTGCCTTGAAAGCCAAAGCATACATGCGCATTTGCTTTACCATGGCAAGCAGCCCGTTACTGCGGGTTGGCGAAAGGTGTTCTTTCAGTCCAATCCGGTCAATGAAATAAAGGTCAGCATCCAGAATTTCATCAGGTGTATGCCCCGAAACCACCTTTATCAGCAAGGCGATAATGCCTTTCACTATCAAAGCATCGCTTTCTGCCTGAAATATGATTTTCCCGTCTATAAAGTCTGCCTGTAACCACACGCGGCTTTGGCAACCATCTATCAGGTTTTGTTCGGTTTTATATTGTTCGTCAAGGGGGGGCTGTTCGCTGCCCAGATCGATAAGCAACTGATATTTGTCCATCCAGTCATCGAAGTTGCTGAACTCGTCGATAACCTCGTCTTGTAGTTCGTTGATTGTTTTCATATCGAGTTATTTTTTATTTTTCATTATAAATTACATTCATTACGGTTTCTCCCACAGCCTGCAAGGTTGCCTTATCAATGCAGTCCATGTTGTCTGCCACTGTGTGCCAGGTAGGGTGGAAGCCTGTTTCGCTGTGTGGGTCATAACCGATGATATCCACACACGGGATTTGGCGGAGCCGGTTCACGTATATGTGGTCGTCTGTCACGTTGCCGCCGTTTTCTTTGATGAAGAACTGTTTATGCCCCAGTCGGTGTGCTGTATCCCAAATTTTCTTCATTGGCGAATTTGCCGTTTGACTGGAATATTGTTCGTAATAGAAAGTTGCTCCTTTGCCTCCCACCATATCCAGAAGGATGCCGAAACGTGCCTTGTAATCAGGTACATGTGGTACACGTCCCCAATATTGAGAACCCAGGCACCATGTGTCTTGCTTGTAATCGCCCTCATAAAATTCAGGGATACCATAGTCTTCCGCATCAAAGAACACGATGTCGATGCCGATAGCTGGAGCCTGTTGTTGTAAGTGACGGGCGATTTCCAGCAGTACACCTACACCACTGGCACCATCGTTGGCACCATCGATGGGAGTATGGTAATGTGCTTCCTGACCGGCATCGGCATAAGGACGGCTGTCCCAGTGGGCGCACAGCAGGACGCGCTTCTTGGTGTCAAGGTTGTACGAACCGATGACATTGTGCATCTTCAGTACTTTTCCATCGTATGAAATGACATCGCCAAACTGGTTATACACCGTAGCTCCGAAGTCGCGCAGTTGTTGTGAAAGGTATCCGCCACACTTGCGGTGGGCTTCAGTATTCGGCACACGTGGACCGAATGCCACTTGTTTCTGAATGTACAGGTAAGCACTGTCGGCATTAAATTCAGGTACTTGCACGTTATTTTCCTGGTTTGTCTCTTTTTCCGAGGTATTTTTATTCTTACTGCTCCCACATGCAGCGAGGCAGACCGACAACAACAGGAAGAAGCCACAAAGGAAGATGTTTGGTTTCATTATATGCATTTTTTATTGAGTTTAATGGAGTATCACTTATCACTTAAATCTTCAATCCGTCTAATATGGCGATATAGGTATGAATGGCTTCTTCTATCTCACTGACCATTACATACTCGTCTGCCGTGTGCGAACGTGACGATTTGCCCGGTCCTATCTTGACGGAAGGAAAGTGCATCAATGCCTGGTCGGAAAGCGTAGGCGAACCGAATGGTATCTTTCCCAGTTCGACGGCACGCTTCACGAACGGATGTTCAGTATCAATGTGCGAAGAGTTGAGACGGAACGAACGTGCTTTTGCTTCGCAATGGATATGAGTGGTGATTTCGTTAAACAATTCTTCGTTCGAATAGCATTCGTTACTCCGGATATCCACTACGAAAGAACATAGGTCGGGAATGACATTGTGCTGTGTACCAGCATTGATTTGAGTGACACTCATTTTTACTGGTCCCAATAATGGAGATACTTTGGAAAAACGGTAATCTCTGAACCATTCGATATCCTCCAATACCTTATAAATTGCATTTTCTCCTTCTTCGCGTGCAGCATGTCCGGCTTTACCATGAGCCGTAACATCGAGTACCATCAGACCCTTTTCTGCTACAGCAGGTTGCATGTCGGTAGGTTCGCCCACTATCCCCAGTGCAATGGGAGGCAGTTGCGGTAGTACACTTTCAATACCTCCTTTACCCGACACTTCTTCTTCACATGAGGCAAGGAATATCAGGTTATAGCTTTGAGTGGTGGTAGTCAGGTAACGATATGCCTGAAAGAGTGAAACCACGCTGGCACCGGCATCGTTGCTTCCCAACCCATACAGCTTCCCGTTTTCCAGTTTTGCAGTGAAAGGTTGTTTTCGCCAGCCGTTTACAGGTCTGACTGTATCAATATGTGAGTTTAGCAGGATGGTGGGACGGTTAACGTCGAACATCGGGCTGATACACCAGATATTGTTTCCCGAGCGTCCGGTCATGATGCCGCTTTCCTCGATGTAATTTTGCAGGAAATCGGCAGCCGCTTCTTCTTCCCGACTTATGGAAGGGATTCCGATGAGGGAATTCAGTAGCGTAAGTGCTTCCGAAGTGTAATAATTAGTATCCGATAACATAAGATTCTTTTGTTTTGCCAGCAAAGATACTTCATTTATTCAAATTAAACCCTATCTTTGCAGGTAGCGATTACAAAATAAATAAAATTTAAATGAGTGAATCTTATTTGTCTACACTGATTGAACGGCAGGCCGGGAAATACGGCGTACGTGCAGCTCTGAAATACCGTGACTACAAACAAGGTGTATGGATTCCGGTTTCGTGGAATCAGTTTGCCGGAAAGGTAAAGAAAGTGGCTCGTGCCTTGGTGGCTTTAGGTGTTGAGGTACAGGAAAATGTAGGTGTGTTCTCTCAGAACATGCCTGAATGTCTCTATACCGATTTCGGGGCATTCAAAAGCCGCATAGTTACTATTCCGCTGTATGCCACCAGCTCGGAATCGCAAGTGCATTATATCGTAGAAAATGCCTCCATCCGCTATTTGTTTGTGGGCGAACAATATCAATATGATGTGGCCTATCGGGTGCAGCAGCTTTGCAAGACTCTGAAGCGAATCATCATTTTCAGTCCCGATGTAATGCGGGCAGCAGAAGATACTCATTCTATTTATTATGACGATTTCCTCCAGTTGGGTGAGGCAAACGAACTGCAGGCAGAAGTAGACCGGCGCACGGGGGCTGCAGTGTCGACTGACCTTGCTAACATTCTTTACACTTCAGGTACTACGGGCGAATCGAAGGGAGTGATGTTGCATCATTCATGTTATGAGGCAGCTTTCCAAGCGCATAACAAGGTATTGCTTACCTTGACCGACCAGGATGTGGTGATGAATTTTCTACCTTTTACGCACGTGTTCGAACGTGCGTGGTCGTATTACTGCCTGACAAAGGGTTGCCTGCTCTGCATCAACCTTTATCCGCAAGATATACAGATGACTATTAAGGAAATTCGTCCTACGGCAATGTGCAGTGTGCCACGTTTTTGGGAAAAAGTATATGCAGGTGTCCATGAAAAGATAAACGAAGCTTCGGGGCTAAAGAAAAGCCTGATGCTGGATGCGCTTAAGACAGGACGCGAACACAACATCGATTATCTGATGAACGGTAAGACACCTCCTCCGATGTTACATCTGAAATACAAGTTTTACGAAAAGACGATTTACAGTGTACTGAAAAAGACCATCGGTATCGAACGGGGCAATTTCTTTCCCACTGCCGGAGCAGCGGTGTCAAAGCAAATAGAAGAATTCGTCCATTCAGTAGGCGTCAACATGGTAGTAGGATACGGGTTGACTGAAACTACGGCCACTGTTTCGTTGGGATGGATGGACGACTTCCGCACGGGTTCCGTGGGACGGCTTATTCCCGGACTTGAGCTGAAGTTCGGCGAGGATGGTGAGATCTTGCTTCGAGGCGAGACCGTGACAAAGGGATATTACAAGAAAGAAGCCCTGACTCGCAAGGTAATCAGCGAAGACGGATGGTTTCATACGGGGGATGCCGGTTATATGAAAGATGGTTTCTTATACCTTACCGATCGGATAAAGGACTTGTTCAAGACATCAAACGGTAAATATATCGCCCCTCAGGCGATAGAAACCAAACTGGTGGTAGACCGGTACATTGATCAGGTGTCTATCATAGCAGACCAACGCAAGTTCGTCTCTGCACTGATTGTGCCCGAATACAAACAGGTGGAAAAGTATGCCCAAGACCATCACATTGCTTATGCCGACCGTGCGGACCTGTTGAAGAAACCCGAAATCATTGCCTTGTTCCAGATGCGTATCGATACGTTACAGCAGGAATTTGCCCATTACGAACAAATCAAGAAGTTCACCTTATTGCCCGAACCATTCAGTTTGGAAAAAGGTGAATTGACCAATACCCTGAAAATCAAACGTCCGGTATTGATGAAAAATTATGCGAATGAAATCAACAAAATGTATGAAGAGTGATTTTCTTGTTTCCTAATTTTTACACTAACGTAAAAATGGCTAATTTTGCAAGTTGAATAAGGAGTAGTAAACATATGATAACAACAGACCAACTAAAAGACATAAAAGAACGTACAGAAGCACTGAACCGTTATCTGGATATTGATAACAAGAAAATGCAGGTAGAGGAAGAACAACTTCGCACACAAGTGCCTGGATTTTGGGACGATGCGAAAAAGGCAGAGGCTCAGATGAAGAAAGTAAAGGCTTTGCAGGCATGGATTGACGGATATAATGAAGTAAAAACTTTGGCAGATGAACTGGAACTGGCTTTTGATTTTTATAAAGATGAACTGGTGACAGAAGCCGAAGTAGATGAGGCTTATGCCAAGGCGGTTAAGGCGGTGGAAGAATTGGAACTGAAAAATATGCTCCGTTCTGAAGCAGACCAGATGGACTGTGTACTGAAAATTAACTCGGGTGCCGGAGGTACAGAAAGCCAAGATTGGGCATCCATGTTAATGCGTATGTATATGCGCTGGACAGAAAGTCATGGTTATAAGTTGTCGGTCGCTAACTTGCAGGAAGGTGATGAGGCTGGTATCAAGACGGTTACAATGAATATTGAAGGGGCGTATGCATACGGTTACCTGAAAGGAGAAAACGGAGTACATCGTCTGGTACGTGTTTCGCCTTACAATGCACAAGGCAAGCGAATGACTTCTTTTGCTTCTGTATTTGTCACTCCATTGGTAGATGATTCGATTGAAGTGACTGTAGAACCCGCCCGTTTATCCTGGGATACGTTCCGGAGTGGCGGTGCCGGTGGCCAGAACGTCAACAAGGTAGAATCGGGGGTACGCTTGCGTTACCAATACAAAGATCCGTATACGGGTGAGGAAGAAGAAATCCTGATTGAAAACACCGAAACGCGCGACCAGCCTAAAAACAAGGAGAACGCCATGCGTCAGTTGCGTTCTATCTTGTATGATAAAGAGTTGCAACACCGTATGGAAGAACAGGCAAAGGTAGAAGCTGGAAAAAAGAAGATTGAATGGGGCTCACAGATACGCAGCTATGTATTCGACGACCGTCGTGTGAAAGACCATCGCACCAATTACCAGACTTCGGATGTCAACGGGGTAATGGATGGGAAAATAGACGGTTTTATCAAAGCCTATCTGATGGAATTCTCGGACAGCGAGGCATGAATCAATTAACAAGTCGGCAAGGTTTTCATAAAAACCTGAACCTTGCCGGTTTATTAAAATCATAACCAATCTAAAACATAAAACACTATGGGAACAAAACGTAACAAAAAACCGGTACATGGCAACCGGGAAGAAGAAAAAGCCAATCGCCTTATCAAGTATATGTGCATCGTACTGGTGCTGCTGGCTATTCTGATGATTGTCGCTTTTTCGGTCATGTAAACTTCTTCAGCCATGTCGCAAGAAATAGAACGCAAATTTTTGGTGACTGACGATTCTTACCGCCGCTTGGCTCGTGCAAAAAGCCGTATCGAACAAGGCTATATATGTAGTGCGCGAGGCAAGACGGTAAGAGTCCGCATCCGCGACAATAAAGGTTACCTTACTATCAAAGGACCTTCTAACGCCGCAGGTACCAGCCGATATGAGTGGGAACAAGAAATCCCCTTGGCTGATGCCGAAGAATTGATGAAATTGTGTGAGCCGGGACGCATCGAGAAATACCGTTATCTAGCCGATTATGCCGGACATGTGTTCGAAGTAGACGAGTTTCACGGAGAAAACGAAGGGCTGGTAATTGCTGAAGTAGAACTTTGTTCGGAAACCGAATCGGTGGAACTGCCAGCCTTTATCGGTAAGGAAGTGACTGGTCAGACCCGATATTACAATTCATTTCTGATGAAGCAGCCTTATACTACTTGGAAAGATGGAGGAGAAAAAACAGATGATACCTCCTGTGAACTGATAGAAAAGGGGGTAAAAACTATCCGTTGATAGATTTTAACCGGTGGAATACCGGATTTTAGGAGGTCCCGGGTTGTTTTTCGGGCTAATATTGCAGTGTCGATAGAGACAGACATATATTAACCCGAATAAACAACAAGTAAATGAGAACAGCTAATTTTGCTCAGAATCTACTGAGCGTACAAACCGAATTACGTCACTTCGCCTATAAGCTTACAGCAGACCGTGAAGATGCCAATGACCTGCTGCAGGAAACCTCGCTAAAGGTATTGGATAATGAAGACAAGTATACCGATGAAACTAATTTCAAGGGATGGGTTTATACCATCATGCGTAATATTTTTATCAATAATTACCGTAAGACACAACGTGACCAGACTTATGTTGACCAGACTGATAATCTGTTTTACCTAAATAAAAACGAAAGTGATGAGCCTGTAACGGTAGATAACGGATACGACTTGAAGGAAATGAACAGTATCGTTAATGCCTTACCTCAAGAATACCGTATTCCGTTCCTGATGTATGTATCGGGATTCAAATACCGAGAGATAGCTGATAAAATGGATTTGCCACTAGGAACAATAAAGAGCCGCATTCATTCTACCCGTCAACGATTGCAGGAAGAACTGAAAGATTTCCGATAACACCTCAGAATGCCGCAATGAATTGCCAGATGAAATATCCACAAAGTACCAGCTTGACTGCGGTGCCGAACAGAAAACCTGCCAAAGACCCTAAGCCCGATTTCAAAGCGTGCTTCAGGTCTTTGTCGCCGAGCAATTCACCGGCAACAGCCCCTACAAAAGGTCCGGCAAGGATGCCCCAAGGAGGAAAAAACAAGCCTATCACTGTTCCCACGATACATCCCCAGTTTCCCCATTTGGTCCCGCCTGCATACTTGCTTCCCAACATAGGTATAATATAGTCGAGCAATTGCACGATAAGCACCAGTACAGCCCATACAATCAATTGGGTAGGAGTGAACTGCATACGGGCAGTAAAATGAAAGCATAGCATGCCGATATATGCCAGTGGTGGACCGGGAAGTATTGGTAACACACAACCTAAAAAGCCTGTTATCAGACAGATGACACCAATGATAATCAGCAATATATCCATAATAAAGTTCTGTTGTTGATTATATAGAAGCTGTTTTGAATTTCTCCAAAAAGTTTTTCTTGGCTTGATGTGTTCGTTTTCGTGTGTGCTTTGGGCGATTTTTTGGTTCTTTCCGCTTCTGTTCTTCGTCAGATAGCCCGCTATCTTCCTCATCACAGAAGCGAAAATGCCTCAAAAACTCATCCCAAATCATCGCACGATAAATTCAAAACAGCTTCATATTTGTCAAACCGGTTTATTCATATTTTTCTGAATTATCCGTCGTGTGACATACCAGCTGAACAGACAACCGAACAACACACCGGTACAGTTTGCTGCAAAATCAAGCCAGTCGCCACTGCGGTCGGAGGTGCAAGTCGCTTGTAGAATTTCGACAATGCCGCTCATCAGTATTGGAAAACAGATACCGACCAGTATCAGCTGATGCCAATGGATACGGGAGTGCCGGCGCAGGTATTCGAACCAGATGATAACAGTCAGCCCTCCATACATGCAGAGATGCACCAATTTGTCGAAATTGGTGATTTCATCCATCTCGGTTTTCGGTGGAGTGAAAAAAGACAGGTAGCAGATCGCAATTATAATGAAGATAGATAGCGGATAGTGTTTCATCATATAATTTATTCATATTTTCCGCGAAAATACAAACTTTTTCGTACATTTGCCGAACTTGAACTTTAAAATGTAAACAGAAAGGACAGAATGTATGCAAAATAGTGAGCGTGTCGGTTTCGCAAGCAAGTTGGGTGCCATCTTGGCTGCGGCAGGTTCGGCGGTAGGTTTAGGAAATGTGTGGCGTTTTCCTTACGAGACAGGGAACCATGGAGGTGCTGCCTTCATACTTATTTATTTGGGGTGTGTGTTCCTTTTTGGATTACCCATCATGATCGCTGAATTTACTATCGGACGGCGTGCCAAGGCAAGTACGGGTGAAGCATTCAAGAAACTGGCTCCCGGAACCGCATGGAAGTATGTAGGATATATGGGAGTATTGACTGGATTCCTTATCTTAGGCTATTATTCGGTAGTATCTGGTTGGACGCTGGAATATATATTCCAGTCTGCAACGGGTAATCTGCTTGGCAAGTCCGCAGACGACTTTGTAGCAATGTTCAATGAATTTTCTCAGAATCCTTGGCGTCCGCTGATCTGGCTGGTAGTGTTTGTGGCGTTGACTCATATTATTGTGGTTAAGGGCGTACAGGCTGGTATTGAGCGTGCTTCGAAAATTATGATGCCGATGCTGTTCATTTTGATTGTGCTGCTTGCGGTGTGTGCTGTGATGTTACCGGGTGCAGTAAAGGGATTGGAATTCCTGCTTAAGCCCGATTTCAGTAAAATTACTTCCGATGCAGTTTTAGGAGCTATGGGACAGGCCTTTTTTTCGCTCAGCCTCGGTATGGGATGCCTTTCGACGTATGCTTCTTATTTCAATCGTGACACCCGGCTAGGATATACAGCTATGAGTGTATGTGTCATTGGTACATGCATTTCCATATTATCGGGATTCATTATCTTTCCGGCTGCTTTTTCAGTAGGAATCCAACCCGATGCTGGTCCTTCACTTATTTTCATTACCCTGCCTAATGTATTTCAACAAGCTTTTGGAGCAGTTCCATTATTTGCTTGTATCAGTGCGATACTGTTTTACATTCTTTTGGCACTGGCAGCACTTACCTCTACCATTTCACTTCATGAAGTTCCCACTGCTTTCCTGCACGAGAAATTCGGATTTACGCGCAGCCGCGCAGCGTGGCTGGTAACAACAGGTAGTTTGATTATCGGTGTGGTTTCATCGCTGGCATTGGGTGATTGGAATGATGTGCGGATAGCTGGTATGAACCTGTTTGATGCACTGGATTTTCTTACGGCAAAAATTATGTTACCTGTAGCAGGCATGTTTGTCGCTATCTTTGTGTCGTGGAAATTGGATCAGAAGAAGGTACGTGAGGAAGTGACTAATTGGGGGACATTGCGTGCTCCTTATTATCCGCTGCTTATCTTCCTGCTGCGCTATCTTACTCCTATCGGCATTTTGTTGGTTTTTGTCAACGAACTGGGTTGGCTATAGGTCTTATTCGTAATGTGGAAACATTTTTTTTATTTCAGCAAAGCCGACCGGCGTGCCATTGTGATGTTGTTGGCGGTACTGATACTTCTTGTTGGCGGCAATTTATGGTTGAAAGAAAAACAAGGTAAAGCATTATTGCCTTCGGCTACAGATAATGAATCTGTAGACTCTTTTCTGGCAAACGTCCGTAAGAAAGAACGCTTGCACCGACGTTCATCGCCTATGCATTCTAGCCCTACGGTAACAGTTTTATTTCCTTTTGACCCTAATACTGCGGATTCGACAACTCTTAGTGATTTGGGACTATCTGATTTCGTCATAAGCAATATCCTAAAATACCGTGCGAAAGGTGGTATATTCCGCACTCCCGAAGCTTTTAGACGAATATATGGCTTGACATCGGAACAATATGAAGCGCTGCATCCTTACGTTCGTATCGGAATACATAATCGGTTGCGCAGACAAGACACGGCTATGAGCCGGCCAGCAACAGTGTTTCGCGATAGTACTACGCTTTATCCGGTAACGGTTAAATATGTTGAAGGTACAGTAATTGATTTGAATATGGCCGATACGGTTATGTTGAAACATATACCAGGTATCGGTAGTGGACTGGCACGGATGATTGTAGCTTACCGCAACCGTCTTGGAGGCTTTCACGCCGTGAGCCAGTTACAGGAAATTCCTTACATTGATACTTTGGTGAACCGTTGGTTCCGGATAACAACTCCTCCTTTCCGGAAGTTAAGAGTTAACCATTCCAGCCTTGACCGTCTGCGCTCGCATCCCTATATGGATTTTTACAAGGCAAAAGCCATCATCGAATATCGCCGTAAACGTGGGAATTTGAAAGATATAGCACAATTATCCCTTTTTGAAGAGTTTAGCGAAGAAGATTTGAAGCGATTGATGCCTTATTTGTCGTTTGAGTAACCGAATCTCAGGTTTTAGAAACTGTTTTGAGTTTCTCCAAAAAGTTTTTCTCGTCTTGATGTATCCGTTTTCGTGTGTGCTTTGGGCGATTTTTTATACATCCGCATCTGTTCCCCGTCGCCGCCTTTTACCATGCACAGGTATTCCCAGCCATAACGTTCGTAAAACGAGGTATGCTCCGTGATGAGGTAGAGGGTGCTGATACCTTTTACAGCCATATCCTTGCAGATATGTTCCAACAGATGTCCGGCAATGCCGCGGCAACGTCGTTCCGGTTCCACATATAAGGCACAGATATTCGGGGTCAGGTCTTTGCGGTCGTGAAAGTCGTTTTCTATCACACCGGCTCCGGCAATTATCTGTTGCCCTTCAATTACTATGTACCATTGAGGAACAGCTACAGTTCCTTTAATACTTTCATCGATACTTGTCAGATACTCCTCTAAAGGAATTTCCCATTTTTCCTGGAACCATCTGGCTGCAGGAATGCGCCATTCGGGGTGGGCATGAAGGGATATGATATTGTATGTGTTCATTGGCTCTTGCAAAGTTTGTTTTATCTTCATCCGTTCTTTTCCGATCAATGTTGGTAGAAGCAATCTTCGTAATTCTCCATATATTCCTTTTGCTTAAAGGATTCAATAAGCACAAAAGTAATGATTTTGCGCAAGAATCAGGCAAGCAGGCACTGCATTTATGAGGAATGTTTCAAAAATTGGAAGTGGGATAAATGTATCGAAATCATTTCCTATAAAGTTCCTTGCTTCAACTGCTCCACATAATCATCAATCATTCTCATTTGTGATGGAATGTCGATGCCTTGCGGGCAATGGGACACGCATTGCCCGCAACCGATGCAGCGGCTTGCCTGACTCAATTTAGGCACGCGGCGGTCATAACCTATCAGAAAGGCTCTCCGGGCTTCCTCATAATTGGCATCCAGATGGCTTTTGGAAACATAGCCGTGGTTGACGCATTTGTTATAATGGAGAAAGTTCGCCGGAATATCTATTCCGTATGGACAGGGCATGCAATACTTGCAGTCGGTGCAGGGGATATTCTGGCTGTCCTTCATCCGTTCCGCCACATCCTCAAGGAAATCGCTTTCTTCGCTGGACAGGGGAATGAGCGGTGAAAAAGTACGCAGGTTGTCCTGTAGATGTTCCTTATAAGTCATTCCGCTAAGAACGGTCAGCACCTTCGGGAATGACCCGGCGAAGCGGAAAGCCCATGCCGCAGCCGTGTCATCCGGACGCTTCTGTTTCATCTGATCCAGTACGTCTTGTGTGACGTTGGCCAGCCTTCCGTCCAGTAAAGGTTCCATGACGACTACGGGAATGTCTCGCTTTGCCAATTCTTCGTACAGGTATTCGGCGTTGGTGTCATCTCCCATAGCCTTTTGCCAATCGGCATTGTAAGCGGAAGCATGCCTCCAGTCCACATAATTGAGTTGGATTTGCACAAAGTCCCAATGCACTTGTTCGTGCATCTGCAGCACACGATTGAACACTTCAATATCGCCATGAAAGGACCAGCCAAGATGTCGGATTCTTCTCTGTTCCCGTTCCTCAAGTAGGAAGTCGAGCATCCCGTTTTGTATGAAACGCTTGTTGAACAGGTTCATTCCGCCACCACCTATGCCGTGCAGGAGGTAATAATCTATGTAATCGACTTGCAAATGCTGAAACGAGCGGTGATACATGGCTGTCAGATTCTCGCGAGAAAGGTCGGATGCCCCGGACATCTTGGTAGCGATGAAGAACTTTTCTCTGGGATGACGCTTCAAGGCTTTTCCCGTAACGGTTTCCGACCAACCTTGCCCGTAAATGGGAGCGGTATCGAAGTAGTTCACGCCATGTTCTATGGCATAGTCTATTAATCCGTTTACCGTCTCTTGGTCTATCGGACAACCGTCCTTTTGTGGAGAGGTGGCAGGCGGCCAACGCATACAGCCGTAGCCTAACAGGGAAACTTGCTGTCCTGTCTTAGGGTCGGTGCGGTAAGTCATTTCCCCGCTTACGGTTTCTTGTCCGGCTTGCTCGTGTCCGCAGGCAGACAATCCGGTAGACGCACCGATGATACCCAGCCGTTTCAGGAAAGAACGGCGCGACATTCCTTTGTTTTCAGTTTGTTCCATATACGTGTCAGTTCATATTTCTATATTCCAGTGGGGTAATGCCTGTCTTGCTCTTGAACAGACGGTTGAAATGCTGGGGATATTCAAATCCCAACCGGTATGCAATCTCGCTTACGGACAGTTGTGTAGTCGCCAGCAAGGATTTTGCCTGCTCTATCAGAAATGCGTGGATGTGCTGTTGCGTGTTCATTCCGGTCTGGCTGCGCAAAAGGTCGCTGAGGTAGTGCGGAGACATGTTCAATTCACTGGCTAAGGCATTGACGGAAATAAACTCTTTGCGATGCTCGTCTATATGCTTTTGAAGCAGGAGATGTACCCGTGTCACGATGTCGGGCTCCACACTGCTGCGTGTCTGGAATTGCCTCGTATAGAAGCGTTCCGAATAATTCAGCAGGACATCAAGTTGTGAGACGATAATGTCCTGCGTATGTGCATCGATGTTTTGCCTGTACTCGTTCTCGATGTTTTCCAGGATATTCTCCACTACGTTCCGCTCCATGTCGGATATGTGCAGGGCTTCCCTCACATCGTAGGAAAAGAATTTCAGCCTGCCGATTTTTGCGCCTAACGGATATTTGCGTATGAAGTCGGGATGGAAAGCCAGCATCCATCCCCATCTGCCGGTGTTTACAGTTTTCTCTTCCCAACTGTGCACTTGCCCCGGTGCAAAGAAATTCATGCAGCCGCGTGTAAAGTCATAGCTGCGCCACCCGTAGCTTGCATTACAGGTGGTCTTGTCCTTTATCGTGATGGTATAGAGGTTCAACCGCACCGGTTTACCGATAGGACTGTAGTCTTTTACATCAGACAGGCGGCAGACGCTCAACAGCGGATGGCATATCGGCGGACAGCCAAACAGGGCGACGTATTCCTCCACTGTATTGATTTCAATAATTTTCCCTTTCTGTATTTTCATCATTTCTTTACTTTGCCACAATAGATATTCACACCGCTTTTACAAGATATATTTTTACGACTGCAAAAATATGCATGGACAAACTTTTGGATGTTAAACAAAAAGGAGAAAGTTTTATATATGCAGGAAAACAACCTGTTAATTTGCTTTCGCAGCCTTTGTATCGAACGCCTTACGGTGCTTGACGATGGTCTTCATGTTCGTCTGCGCCCATTCGGTCAGTTGAGCGATGAGCGGCACGAGCGAGCGGCCTATATCCGTCAGACGGTATTCTACCTTTGGCGGCACGGTAGGATACACTTTTCTGGCAACAAGGGCATCGGCTTCCAGTGTCTTGAGCGTACCCGATAACACCCGTGAAGAAACATCCGGAATCAGGCGGCATAACTCATTGAAACGGACACATTCGTGCTCGCTGATTACCAGTACGACCAGCAACGCCCACTTGTTACCGAAACGTGCTATTACATTACGGACTGGGCAAATCTCGATAATCGAATTTTTTTCTTCCTTTTTCAGAAGCTGTTTTGAATTTATCGTGCGATGATTTGGGATGAGTTTTTGAGGCATTTTCGCTTCTGTGATGAGGAAGATAGCGGGCTATCTGACGAAGAACAGGAGCGGAAAGGACCAAAAAATCGCCCAAAGCACACACGAAAACGGATACATCAAGCCAAGAAAAACTTTTTGGAGAAATTCAAAACAGCTTCTCAGAATCAGCCGGTCAATTTGGGAAAAATGTCATATCTTTAAAGGTAGCAAACAATAAAGTTATGACACACTATCCACCGGACCTGACTGAAAAACAGTGGCAAGTTACACCAAAGATTTTAGAGCCGCAAGCGAGGAACTGAAAACATCCGCTTAAAGAGGTGATGGATACCTTGCACATTTCAAAACAGCTTAATTTCTCCGATAAGTTTGTTGGACAGATACAAATCAATGTATGATTGAAAGGTTCAGTATCTGTTTCAAACTGTCTTCTTTTTACGTTCTCCATATGGAAACCGTACGGTTTCCATATCGAAAACATACGGTTTCCATATCAAGAACGTACGGTTTTGAGATGGAAACTATAAAAAGATACCCTTTGGATTGATAATACAACCTAATCAACAACTTTAACTATTTTGACGGATTTTGGATCCTTTCCGCTTCTGTTCTTCGTCAGATAGCTTACTTGTCCTCCTTATAAAATCAAAAAACACCTTCGAAAACAATTCTCAAAACAAACCTAGGTAAAATATAAACAGTTTTTTACTGGTAGTGTGCAATTTCGGCAATGCGTGCCGGAATCTCGACATTGTCCATTCGTCCCTGGAAATGGTCGGCTCCGGCTCCAATGGCAAATACGGGTACGTAGCCAGCCGAGTGGCCGCCACTGACCCAACCTACCATGGCTATTTCATTGATAATGCGTACGGCTTCGGCTGCCAGTGGTTCGTCTTGTGCATATTCACTTTTTTCCATTTCTACATCGGAGCCAGTAAAAGTGCGGCAATATACTTCCTCAAGGCGTTTTGCTTGTTGTTCGGTCAGTTTCAGTTCATTCCAGAACCCGAAGTTGTCGGCAAGTGCCTGACGTGCCTGCTCCCACGTCACGCGGTTGCCCGTCTGGCGACGTAGACTGTTCAGTATGGAGGTAAAGGCAGTTTCGCTTACGCGCTGGTATTGCAGGGCTTGCAGGTTGAGGGCATATGCACCTGTACCCAGCACCAAACCACCTGTCTCATGGTCAGCACTGATGACAATGAGAGTTTCATCGGGATGATTTTCGTAAAACTGAAGTGCCTGGCGGATGGATTCGTTCAGATCAACCACTTCCCGGAATGCTGTAGCAGCATCGTTACTATGACATGCCCAGTCAATTTTTCCACCTTCTACCATCAAGAAGAAACCTTTGCTTAGGTCTTTCGAAAGGAAACGGATAGCAGCACTTGTGATGTCGCTCAGGCAAAGATCACCTTCGCGACGGTCGATAGCATAGGGAATAGCATCGCGGTAGGTTGCCGAAGCTTTTTCGGTCTGCAGCAGGATAAGTTTGTCGGCCTGTTCATTTTTTGCCATGAAGTCTTCGTATCCTCTTGCCAAGGTATATCCATACTGTGAGGCAAGCGTATAGAGACTTTCGCCTTGCCCGTGGTTATCGGGGTCGAGAAAATCAGAACCGGCGTAAAAGTCGAAACCGGCAGTAAACAAGTCTTTCCCTATCTGGTAATAGTTTTTCCGGTTCGGGTTGTGAGCATAAAAAGCAGCAGGTGTGGCATGGTCTATACTTACGCTGGTAGCGATACCCACACGACATCCTTTCTCTTTTGCCCGCATGGCGATACTGGCGATGGGGGTCTGCTGGTCCTGCTCCATGCCGATGGTACCGTTTTTAGTCTTTGTGCCAGTGGCAAGTGCAGTGCCTCCGGCTGCTGAATCGGTTACGCCATTGGTTGCTGAATAGGTGGAACTGGTAGTGGCATAGGGGAATTCGGTAAAGTCGAGCGGGGTAAGTCCGATTTTACCATCCAGTTCGCCCAAATAAAGTTCGGTACCCTGTACTTGGTTGACTCCCATTCCGTCGCCGATGAAGAAAAACACGTATTTGGCTTCTTGTGCATATGTCCATACGGAAATCAGGGAACAAAGAAGGAAGAATGAAATTTTTTTCATATCGCTGTTTTTAAATTTGGTTACTATCCAAGAAGCTGTTTTGAATTTCTCCAAAAAGTTTTTCTCGGCTTAATGTATCCGTTTTCGTGCGATAAATTCAAAACAGTTTCTAAAGGCAAAGGTAAGGAAAATAAAGGAATGCAGAAATAATCTTGAAAAAAAACTGGTGCCAAACAGATACAACCGACAAATGTTGCGTTAGTTATAAATGATTAGTATATTAAATTATATTCAGATGAAAACAAAAGTATTATTGGGCATAGCTTTGTCATTGACAATGTTTGCCTGCCAGCAAGAGAACGTTCCCGAAGCGGGAACGGCAAAAGAAAATACCGATATCCGCCTGCGTGCTGAAGTCTCGGGCAGTGTGGAAAGCCGTACAACGACAGATGAGGGTGGCAATGTGTCATTCAATCCGGGGGATGAAATTGGTTTCTTTATGCCCGAGGAAGATAGCCCGACATTGTTTACCAACAAAGCAGGCACTTGGGAAGCTGCCGCCAGACTGTCTTGGCCCGACCTGACCAGTGATTTTGCTTTCTGCGCATTTTATCCTTACCAAGCGGGAGCTACGCGCAGCCAAGTGCCAATGCCCGACCTCAGTCTTCAGTCAGGCAAACTTGCCGAACTGGGGACATACGACTTTTTGGTAGCGACAAAAGAATGTAACTTCGGCGACAATAATGGTACGGTTAATTTTACCGGTGCCAATGCGTTCAAACACACATACAGTCTGTTGTTGATAACTTTGGTTGATGAGGGCAATATGGAAACTTTGTTAAATGAAGTCAGCATTGAAGGTGAAGGTTGTTTTACGGAGCATACATACAATTTCACCAGCGAATTAATGACTGAAATATCGGGAGCCGAAGCGAAGAACAAGTGGACGATGTCTGCAGGAGGCACAACTATTGATGATGTTACCGATACACAGATAGCCTTGTTGCTCAATCCGTCGGAAAGCCAAGTGACGCTGACATTCTCTATTGGCTATACACGCGACGGCGTATCGTTCACGGCAAGCACGCAAAATATCAGTCACGCATTTGCCGCCGGTTATTGCTACCAGTATACCATCCGTATCAATGACGGACAACTGATTATTGGCGATTCCGATGTGACCGAATGGACTACCGGTGAAGTAACAGGTGGAGGAAACTTGGTGGTAGATGGAGAACCGGAGAATGTTTGATTTTTTTGCTTTCCAGATAATATCTCTGCTCCATGTATTGCCGGAAATAGGATAAAAAGCCGTACCTTTGCACAAAATTAACTCATTACAGATTACATAGACTGAAGAACATAGTAATACGGATGTAAGCATTGTTCTCAAATCTATGTAATCTGTGGCGCGAAAGACAAAATTTACACAATATGAAAGCACTGAAAGAGCGTATTTTGCGGGACGGAAAATGTTTTGAAGGAGGAATCTTGAAAGTAGACAATTTCATCAATCACCAGATGGATCCGGTTTTGATGAAATCGATGGCGGTAGAGTTTGTCCGCCGGTTTGCAAGTACAGATATAAATAAGGTGATGACCATCGAGGCGAGTGGCATTGCTCCAGCCATTATGGTAGGCTATCTTCTCGAATTGCCGGTAGTGTTCGCCAAGAAAAAACGTCCCAGTACCATGGAGAATATGCTGACCACAATGGTTTATTCGTTCACCAAAGACCGTTCGTATGAAGTCTGTGTCAGCCGTGATTACCTGTGTCCGGGCGACAGGGTGTTGTTTATTGATGATTTTCTGGCGAACGGTAATGCAGCCAAAGGTGTCATTGATCTGGTACAGCAGGCAGGAGCTGAATTGGTGGGGATGGGATTCTTAATAGAAAAAGCGTTTCAGCACGGAGGTGACTACTTGCGTCAGCAGGGGATACACGTCGAGTCGCTTGCTATCATTGAGAGTTTGGAGAATTGTGAAATCAAAATCCGCGAATAATGGAAGAACATCAAGGACCTGTAGTATCTTCCGGGTTAATCTATGGGCTGGATGACCGTCCGCCCTTGCGTGAGACTCTTTTTGCCGCATTGCAGCATCTTCTGGCCATTTTTGTGGCAATTATCACCCCGCCGCTCATTATTTCCGGTGCTCTAAAATTGAATTTGGAAACAACTGGTTATCTGGTATCAATGGCATTATTTGCTTCGGGCATTTCCACTTTCATCCAATGTCGCCGCATAGGTTTTATCGGATGTGGTTTACTGTGCATACAAGGTACCAGCTTTTCGTTTATCGGTCCTATTATTGCAGCAGGACTGACCGGAGGGCTTTCAGCTATCTTTGGTGCCTGTATGGCTGCTGCATCGGTCGAGATGTTTATCAGTCGTTTATTGAAATATACCCGTCGGATTATCACCCCGTTGGTGTCGGGTATTGTGGTAACTCTTATTGGCATGAGTCTGATACGGGTGGGCATCACGGCTTGCGGAGGCGGAGCTGCAGCACAAGCCGACGGAACTTTCGGCAGCCTGCGTCATGTGGGACTCGCCGGACTGGTGTTGGTTTTGATTATCTTTTTTAACCGTAGTTCAAACCGTTACCTGCGTATGAGTTCCATTGTCATTGGACTCGCTATCGGTTATATAGTGGCATGGTGTCTGGGGATGGTAGATTTCGCTTCTATCCCAGATTATGGCGGACTGAATGTTCCCATGCCTTTCCGTTATGGACTTTCTTTTGACATATCTTCTGTCATAGCCTTGGCATTGATTTATCTTATTACCGCCATTGAGGCATATGGTGACATTACGGCAAACTCACTAATTTCGGGCGAGCCTGTAGAGGGAGAGAAGTTTGTCCGCCGTGCTTCAGGAGGCATCTTTGCTGATGGCTTTAATTCGATGATAGCTGCTTGCCTTAATTCGTTTCCCAATTCCATTTTTGCCCAAAACAACGGAATGATACAACTGACGGGTGTAGCAAGCCGTTATGTGGGTTACTACATTGCCGCGATGCTAATTATATTGGGATTGTTTCCTGCAGTGGGATTGGTCTTTTCGCTGATGCCTGAACCGGTACTGGGCGGTGCCACGTTGCTGATGTTCGGCACGGTGGCAGCAGCAGGTATACGTATCATTGCTTCACAAGACATTGACCGCAAGGCAACATTGGTTGTTGCCCTAAGTTTTTCCTTTGGCTTAAGCGTAGAACTGGTACCTGACATTCTCTGCCAGCTTCCCGAAACCCTACGCACTATTTTTTCATCAGGCATCACTACCGGAGGACTTACGGCAATATTGGCGAATCTGCTGATTCGGATTAAAAATTAAGAAATTGTTTTGAATTTACCGTAATGCGTTTTTGAGGCATTCCCGCTTGTGTGATGAGGAAGATAGTGGGCTAGCTGACGAAGAACAGAAACGGAAAGGAACAAAAAATTGCCCAAAGTACATACGAAAACGAATGCATCAAGACGAGAAAAACTTTTTGGAGAAATTCAAAACAGTTTCTAAGCAAGCAAACACAGTTTTTCGCAGATTAGCTGTTTTGAATTTTCAATCTATAGAACTAGTCAACGAAAAACTGTGTTTTAAAGAAAAAGCTTTATCCGTCTGCTCTTCCGCTTTCAGCAATCATCTGGCGAATATGTTGATTGAAGTCGGTAAGACTCATCAGCTTTTCGAGGGTGATATGCATCCGCCAGCGCCAGTAATTATGTGGATTGGCCGGGATATTGATGCGTTCGGCATCAATGTCTGCATTACGGATGGCTTCGTCCATTGCGGTCCAGTCTTGCCACGTCAGGATACAAAGCATCGAAGGACACTGCAGGTGACGGCGGACGATTTCCTCGCATAACCAGCCAGGAGCTTCTTCGGGTGTTGTGCCCCAGTAGTGCAGTTCGTTATGATAGAAGCGGTCGGTAACAGTGGAGTCTTCTTTCCACCAACCGCGCAGGGTAGTCATATCGTGGGTGCCGATGGTACATACCGAGAGGTAAGGATAGTTCTCGGGTCTGCCAAACTCTATACCGGTTTGTTTGGGCATCCGCTGGATTTCGAGTGAAAGTATTTGTAACTGGTTCATTACCCAAGGTACGCAGCCCGGTACCATACCCAAGTCTTCTCCGCATACCAGCATCGGGGTTGCTTGAAGCAGTATGGGTAGTTTTTTCATCGCTTCGTGGTACCAGAATTCATTATGACGCTGGTAGTAGTAATGATCATAAAGGCGGTTGAATGCTTGCTGTTCTTTAGCAGAAAGGTGGCAGAATACCGGTTCGTTCTGTACGGCGATGCGTGGATGGAATTTATTAGGATCATCGCGGTCAGCGATGAAGAGCACATCGCTGATGAGTGAATAGAGTTTTTCGCGCATATCCGTACTGGCGGGGTCATCCTTTCCGTCAAAGTATGTCTCGACCTTACGTTGAGTGTTGTATTCGGGTCGCAAGGCATACAGTTTGCTGGGAAGATGTTTCAAAAAAGTGTGGCGCACCTCGTGTGCCTTGTCACCGAAAAGTTTATCTATCAACTGGTCATCAATGTACGGACGTGTCATACGTTCCTTGTCGAAATCGAGTCCGAAGCTTTGTATTTCTTCTTTGCTCATTGGAAGCGAAGGGACGAATTGCCCCAATAATCCGTGGACAGAATGATAAGGAATCTCCCAGATACGGAAGAAACCAAGGATATGGTCGATGCGGTAGGCCGTGAAGTATTCTGCCATCTTGCGGAAACGTCGTTGCCACCAATGGTACTGGTCTTTCTCCATCACTTGCCAGTTGTAGGTGGGCATTCCCCAATTTTGTCCGTTGGTGGAAAAAGCATCGGGAGGAGCTCCTGCTTGCCCGTTCATATTGAAATAATAAGGCTCTACCCATGCCTCCACGCTGTTGCGGCTGATACCTATAGGGATATCACCTTTCACGATGACTCCCTGGCTGCGTCCGTAGGTGCAGGCATCAAGCAGTTGTACGTGCAAGTAGTATTGCAAAAAATAGTAGAAACAGATGTCTTCGTAGTACGTACTTCCGGGGATGCACATTTGCTGCACTCGGTCTGCTTGGTATACGCTGTCCACTCCCCATCGGCGAAAATCGGCAGTGCCATTCCGGTCGCGCAACACGCTGAATGCAGCGTAAGGCTGTAGCCATTCTTCGTTCTTTTGCACGAAAGCTTTGAATTCCGGCATTTCCAGAAATTGTTCTTGCTCTTGGTGGAATAAGGTATGCAGGTATTCCCGTTTCAGGCAGTTTACTTTTTCATAGTCAACCTGCGACAAGCCGTTCAGGGTAATACGGCGTCGCTCGAAAGCCTTCATTGCTTCTTCATCGTTCAATGCAGGCAACTGGCGCAGGTCAATATACATCGGGTGAAAAGCATAAATGGAGATACTGTTGTAGGGATATGAGTCCATCCACGTACCAGTCATTGTAGTGTCATTGATAGGGAGTATCTGTACGGCACGTTGTCCGGTCTCGATGGCCCACGTGATGAACCGTTTCAGGTCGCCGAAGTCACCTACACCGCAACTTCCTTCCGAGCGGAGCGAAAACACGGGAATGGCTGTTCCCGCAATACGGCAGGCAGGACGGTTGAAGAATACTTCTGCTTCGGCAGGCAGATAAGTTTCTCCGCGTTGAAGCGGACGTATCTGAAAAAGGCGGTTAGGACGCGTTTCCCATTCTTCTACAGCTCCCGTCTTCTCGTTGATGGCGACAAACTTATACTCGAATGGTGATTTTAGTGCCGATGCATCCAATGTGAGCTGCCACACGCCCGAAGCAACCTCGTGCATCCGGATAGGACGGCAATACTCCCAATTACCCAGTGCACTACAGCTCCCGATAATCCCCAGTTCCTGTCCTTGTACATGCAATCCCGGACAAAGGGCACGGAAAGTGATGCAGCTTCCCACATTGTTGCTCAATCGATTGGGCGATGTCAGGGGATGGACATCATTAAAGGCGGAACTATAACGGTAATTTTCGGTAGGAAGATCGCGCCAGCAATCTTCTATGAGGTATTGATGTTGCTGGACATTGCCCGAATACACGGTGTGTGCAATAGCTCCCAGTTCCTTGCGGATGCACATATCGTCGCGGAACACCCCGTAACGATAGGTGATAGGACGTCCGGACTCGGCAGGCGAATAATCGCAACTTCCTTTCCATTCGCTTCCGTCGCGGGTGGAAAGCTGGAGAAAGAGAGGGTCACCTTCATCGAAGATGACACGGAGGTCTTCTCCCCAAACAGTATGGTATTGGATACGGAATGTGAGTTTCATCTGATTCTGTTGGTTAGTTTATGTGTCAAATATAAGGAATTATATGATAATATGCAAATGTGGGAATGTGTCAATGTGGGAATAAAAAAAACTCCAGCAACAAAATGCATTGCTGGAGCTTCCCCTAGTGTAAGATGCGGGGCTGGATTTTTAATTGTGAATGAATATGAAGTTAATAAAAACGCCTTATGCGTCGATATTCGCATATGTGGCGTGTCTTTCTATGAATTCACGTCGTGGAGCTACATCATCCCCCATCAGCATGGAGAAAATGTAGTCGGCGTCTGCTGCGTTTTCGATGCTGACTTGCTTCAGAATGCGGGTTTCCGGATTCATGGTCGTTTCCCACAACTGTTCCGGATTCATTTCACCCAAACCTTTGTAACGCTGAGTGTGGATACCTGTTTCGGTACCGTCACCGTATTTCTGCATAAATGCCTGACGTTCTTCATCGGTATAGCAATATTCGCTGATTTTGCCTTTGGTGCATTTGTAGAGAGGAGGATTGGCGATGTAAAGGTGTCCGCCCTGGATTACTTCAGGCATGTAGCGATAGAATAAAGTCATAATCAGGGTATCAATGTGCGAGCCGTCAACATCAGCATCCGTCATGATTATGACTTTGTTGTAGCGCAGCTTCTCAATGTTTGCCTTCTTGCTGTCTTCCGAATCATCTACACCGAAGCGTACCCCCAGTGCCTGTATGATGTTGTTTACTTCGTCACTTTCGAACGCTTTGTGCCACATGGCTTTCTCTACGTTTAAGATTTTACCTCTTAACGGCAAGATGGCTTGAAACTGGCGGCTTCTGCCCTGCTTGGCAGAGCCACCTGCCGAATCACCTTCGACAAGGAACAGTTCGCATTCTTCGGGTGTGCGGCTGGAGCAGTCGGCAAGCTTGCCCGGAAGCCCTCCTCCACCCATCGGGCTTTTACGTTGTACAGATTCACGTGCCTTACGGGCTGCAATGCGTGCCGTAGCTGCCAATACTACCTTGTCTACGATAAGTTTGGCTTCTTTCGGATGTTCTTCCAAATAATAAGTTAAAGCTTCACCCACGGCTTGGTTGACAGCACCGCTCACTTCGTTGTTGCCCAATTTTGTTTTAGTCTGTCCTTCAAACTGTGGCTCTGCTACTTTTACCGAAATGACTGCTATCAGCCCTTCACGGAAGTCCTCGCCCGAAATTTCTACCTTGGCTTTTTCCAATGCCTTGCTGTCTTCGGCATATTTCTTCAGCACACGAGTCAATGCCGTGCGGAATCCTGCTTCGTGCGTACCTCCCTCGATGGTGTTGATGTTGTTTACATATGAATGGAGGTTTTCGCGGAAGCCTGTGTTGTACATGATGGCACACTCGATAGGAATACCCTGTTTTTCAGTATTCAGATAGATGACATCATCGATGAGTGGTGTATTGCTCGAATTAAGGAAGCGTACAAACTCTTTTACGCCCTCTTCCGAATGAAAGACCTCTTGTTTGTACGAACCATCCTCTTCTTTTTCGCGCTTGTCGGTCAAGGTAATAGTAATACCTTTATTCAGGTAGGCAAGCTCGCGCATACGTGCCTGGAGAATGTTATACTTGTATTCGGTAGTGGTAAAAATCGATGCATCAGGCCAGAAAGTCTGACGGGTTCCAGTAATATCGGTCGTTCCTACTTCCTTTACAGGATAAAGTGGCTTTCCACATGCATATTCTTGTTGGTAGATTTTTCCGTTTCTAAACACATTGGTCACCATGTGGGTAGACAATGCATTCACACACGATACACCGACACCGTGCAGTCCTCCAGATACTTTGTATGAGCCTTTGTCGAATTTACCTCCGGCATGGAGGACGGTCATCACAACTTCCAGTGCCGACTTTTTTTCTTTTTGGTGAAAATCTACTGGGATGCCTCGCCCGTTGTCTTGCACGGTGATTGAATTGTCTTCGTTGATAGTTACTTCTATGTGGGTGCAATAACCGGCGAGTGCTTCATCAATGGAGTTATCTACTACTTCGTACACCAGATGGTGTAATCCTTTTTCGCTGATATCGCCAATATACATAGCGGGGCGTTTGCGTACGGCTTCCAGTCCTTCCAATACTTGAATGCTGCTTGCCGAATACGTATTTCCGCTGTTTAGGGTCAGTTCTTCGCTCATATCTTTTCAGTCTACTTTTTAAAACGGTCAAAGATACGCATTTTTCGTGAGATAGTGAACTTTTGTTCCTCTAAAAAAACGGAAAATAACAAAGGCCGATAATCAGTCGATTATCAGCCTTTTTATGTACCCAGACCCGGTACAAGGCATAGAAATCATAGGAAAATAAAAGAATTCATCTTCCTTATTATCAGCCATTTGTGTATTTCTTATTTTCTCCATTTTTGCCATATTTTGCCCATTTTTCGTCATTAAGTACACTTTTAGTACACTTTTAGTACACTTTGAAATTCCATTTTCTTTTGTACCTTTGCAATATCGAAAAACAAAAGAAAATCAATTATTTAGCGTAATCACCCGGTTACGGTATCTAAATCGGGATAAAACCTCTAAACAATGGCAAAGTTAGAAAATAAAACGAAAGAAAACCCTAAATTGGAGCAAAACAGGCTGTCGGACGGCAGAATTAGTTTGTATCTGGAGTATTATTTGGGTAGAGAGGAAAAGCCTGTATTGGATGAAAACGGTAATCAGGTGTATTATGAAAGCGGTAAGATGCGGGGAAAGCCGAAGTTCGCTATCAAGCATCACAGGCGAAAAGAGAACCTCAGTTTGTATCTGATAGAAAAGCCCCGTACTCCTGCGGAACGCCAGCAAAACAAGGAAACATTGGAACTTGCCGTAAGGATACGTGCCGAGCGTGAACAGGAGTTCAAGGAAAGCATGTTGGGCTATCGCCTGAAAAAAGACCGGAACGTGAATTTCTTGGATTATTTTCAAGCCTATATCAATGACTACACCAAGAAAGACATTCGGATGGTGCAAATCGCCCTAAGCCGTTTCAAGGACTTTTTGAAGGAGCATTACCCGATGCACGAGTTCGGCATCAAGCCGGAACTTATCACGAAGGACATGATGGAACAGTTCGTAGCTTATCTGCAATCCCGGAGCGTGGGCGAAGGGGCTAAAAGCATCTTCCAGCGTTTCAAGAAGGTTATCCACTATGCGATTGACCACGATGTGATGCTGAAAGACCCCTGCAAAGGCGTTACCTGCAAGGCGGATAGCCAGATACTACGCAAGGACGTGCTTTCGCCGGAAGAAATCCAGCGGTTGATTGCGTGCCATTATGACAACGAGAACCCCAACGTAAGGCGTGCGTTTATCTTTTGCCTATATTGTGGCTTGCGCTTCTGTGATGTGAAAGACCTTACCTATAAGAATATCGACTACGCTAATAAGCTGCTAAAATTTGAGCAGAACAAGACCAAAGGTCATTCCGCCAGTAGCGGTGTGGTTATTCCGCTCAATGACGGGCTTCTTTCGCTTGTGGGAGAACCGCCGGCAGACGGTAACAAAGACGCTCTCATCTTCAACCTGCCTTCGTATGAAAGTTGCTGCAAATCCGTCAAGCGTTGGGTGAAAAGAGCCGGGATAGATAAGCACATAAGCTGGCATTGCGCCCGTCACTCATTCGCCGTGAATATCCTCAACAATGGGGCGAACATCAAGACGGTTGCCAGCCTGCTCGGGCATAGCGGACTGAAACATACGGAGAAATACACCCGTGCGGTGGATAAATTGAAAGAGGAAGCGATAAACAGCCTGCCGGAATTAAAGTTTTAACCATAAAAGACTTACCTTTGCAATTATGGACTTTGAAGCATTAGTAAAACATATCAGCACGATACAAAGCACGTTGCAGGCGCAAGCCGCACACGCTGTAAACCTCGCTCTGACTGCCCGCAACTGGCTCATGGGCTGCTATATCGTGGAGTTTGAGCAAAACGGTGAAGACCGTGCCGCATACGGCGAGCAACTGTTGAAGAAACTGGAACAGCGGTTGAATGTCAAAGGACTGAACGAGCGCAGGTTTCGTGAGTTCCGGCGGTTGTACCTCGTTTATCCGCAACTGAAAGAGCCTATCGCACAATACATATTGGCAGGAAGCGAAATTCGGCACACACTGTCCGCCGAATTTGCAGACCCAATTCGGCGGTCGCCAACCGCCGAATCTTCTCAATACATTCAATCGGCTCAAAACAAATGGATTACCCCACCCGAAAAGTTATTTAGCCGCCTATCCTCTACCCATTTGAATGTAATTTCACCCATTGATAACCCTGTAAAACGTGCTTTCTACGAAATGGAAGCCATTCGGGGCTGCTGGTCAGTAAAGGAATTGGAGCGGCAAATCAATTCCCTCTATTACGAACGCAGCGGATTATCCCAAAATAAGGAAACCTTGTCTGCCTTGGTGCAGCGGCAAGCCATGCAATTACAGCCCAAAGACATTATTAACACGCCCGTTACGTTGGAGTTTTTGGGATTGAACGACCGTACTTTGGTAACGGAAAACGACTTGGAGCAATCCATTCTCGACAACCTGCAGCACTTTCTGTTGGAAATGGGGCATGGGTTCTGCTTCGAAGCACGCCAAAAGAGAATCCTGATAGACGGGGATTATTTCTTTGCCGACCTCGTGTTTTACCACCGCATTTTGAAATGCCATGTCATCGTGGAATTGAAGATAGACAAGTTCCGCCATGAGTACGCTTCGCAACTGAACCTATACCTTAACTACTTCAAGGCGGAAGTGATGCAGCCCGACGACAATCCGCCTGTCGGCATCCTGCTTTGCACCGAGAAGGGCGACACGTTGGTAAAATACGCCACTGCCGGATTAGACCCGAACATCTTCGTGCAAAAGTATATGATAGAACTTCCCACTGAAGAGGAAATTAAGAAGTTCATTTCAACTGCAAACTATTAGCAATAAAAAACACTACTGGCGAAAAGAAGGAAAGCCATTCTTTCTCTTTTCGCCAGCACGTTTATTACTGCCAACAAGAATAGGTTTAGGTTAGTTTGGATGTATAAACCAAAGACAGAACTAAACCGTAAATGCAGACGATAATTATAGCAAGTCACTTATGATACATTCTGTTCTTCCAAGACTATATTAGCATCATTATCGCATTTTTCAGGCTTAATCCGCTCTATACGACGAATATGTTTTGCCCTATTAGCTATAATTAACGGTACACGCTCGACAACAACAACCGATGTGTCAAGCCCCAACGCACTCGGTTCTCCAATGCCTATCTTTCTAATTAAGGCATAAAGGCTCATCAGCAAATTTTGTCGGCGGTTACGGGAATCTTCAGGATAATATATCCGGTGGATAATAATAAAGCGAAAATCACCCGGTATGCCATTCTTATGCAATGAAGGATAAGAGCTTGTTAGTTCTACTTCACCATCCGCAACAAGGTCATCAACTACTTGTCGTAAATAAAGGCTCACGCGCGGTTCTATACGAAAACCTATACGCATGGTTATACTAAACAATGTCCCTTTTATTAATGTGGAACAATTATATTCAAGTGTGTCTGGTGTATCCACAAATTCAAGGTTAATAAGCCAATAATGATCTGCCCGTTTAGGCTGCTTATTAATTATGGAATACAACAATTTATCGTCCACACAACCTTCTTTGTCTGCATGATTCACATAGACAAGATTAGAAGCATATTTGGATATGCTTTCGTCCGCCTTAATATCAGAAATAATGTTGTAGTATTCACTTAACCGTTTGGAAGACATATGTTTTCGACGAATTTTGTTGGCACTTACCCATACAAACATGATAAAACATAATAATCCACCTATTAACAGCGTAAACCAACCTCCGACCATAAATTTGGACAGGTTTGCAGCAAGGAAAATACCTTCAATAACACAATATCCGCCGACAAACAGTATTGATAGAATGCGTGGAATGTTATGCATATGCAAATAGAATCCCAACAACAATGTTGTCATCAACATTGTAATAGTTATGGCAAGTCCATAAGCGGCTTCCATGTGGGTGGAATCTCGAAACAACAATATAGTAAATATTACTCCAATATACATTACAAGGTTTACCATTGGAATAAATGACTGACCTTTTACGTTGGTAGGGTGCTTAATACGCATACGAGGCCAGAAATTCAAGTTCATAGCTTCACTCAATATGGAAAATGAACCGCTTATTAGAGCTTGGCTCGCAACAATAGCTGCCCCGGTAGCCATTGCTATGGAAAACAACAGTATTTCTTGTGGCATGATTGAATAAAATGGGTTCACTGTACCTTCTGCACTTTCCGGATGATGCAATACCCACGCTCCTTGCCCCAAATAATTTAGAATAAGCATCACCTTTACAAATATCCAACTGACCGTAATATTTCGTCTGCCACAGTGCCCTAAATCAGAGTATAAGGCTTCTGCACCAGTGGTACACAAGAAAACGGCACCCAATATCAGAAACCAGTGGGGGGATTCCACTAATAACCGTATGGCATAGTAAGGATTGAATGCCTTGAATACTTGAGGATAGGAAGTCAGACTGATAGCTCCGGCGATTCCAAGAAGCAGGAACCAAAGTAGCATAAATATACCAAATGACCGTCCTATATTTTCTGTACCAAAACGCTGAACGAAAAATATAATGGTAATAATGGTCAGTGTAATAGGAATCACAGGCAGATGCGGACTGATACTTTCAAGTCCTTCTATGGCAGTTGTGACCGTAATGGCTGGAGTGATAATACCATCAGCAAGCAAAGTGCTCGCACCGATAATGGCAATGATGTAAATCCACCTTCTTCTGTGGCGGCGTAAAAGGGCATAAAGCGCAAGTATGCCACCCTCCCCGTTATTGTCGGCACGGAGAGCCACCAGCACATATTTCACCGTAGTCTGAAGAGTAAGCGTCCATATGATACAAGACAATGCGCCTAAAACATAATTTTCATCAAGAGCTTCTCCAGTATGAATGATGGCTTTCATAACATAGAGTGGCGATGTTCCAATGTCACCAAAAACAATACCCAATGTGATGAGTAACCCGGCAAATCCAAGTTTATGTTGAATATTGCCTTCTTTTGATAAGTTTGCCATAAAAAGTAGTTTTTTGTTCTACATATATTTGTTTTCCTTTTAAGCGGCGCAAATATAAAATAAAATCTTAACAATAAAATTTCACTTTTCTTTTTTCGTGAAAAATATCATATAAACCTTGACGATGGTCAAGGCTTGTCTAAAAAAAATAGTCTGTTTGAATTACGTATAACTATTAAACTCAAAAGCCGAAGTTATGGGACTTATCCTTCACCTCGGCTTTTTGCTATTTACTGATTTCCTAACCTATCAGCTTCCTTTTTCAACTGCTCAGCCTGCTCATTAAGCAGCTTTGCCCGTTCCAAGGCTTCCGCCTGCCTGCGGCAACGTTCCTCAAAATCTAGTACCGAATCCGTCAGGTTGCGGATAAAACGCTCGTCCCGCTGCCACTTGAACTTATTCTCCAGTCTTTCAAGGGTATTGCCGTCCGCTTGTCCCTGCATCAGCAGATAACGGTATTTCATGTCGTTGTCCTGCAACTGCCCCATCCGTTCAGCCAGACGGACATTCAGGAACAGGGACGTGGCACAGACAATCAGACCTGCCGAAAAGAGGAATAGCTTCGGGCGTACCAAAGAAGTTACTTTGTTGTAAATCCGCCGATGAAACGGTACGGGTTTGGCTTCTTCTTTTTCTGCCATGCGCTCATCATGGTACCGCTTCATTGTTTCCAGCATTTCCTTGAGACAGCCGAAAGTGGCTACTACATAATTCTTGACCTCCCCGAAAGATTGCCGTTGTTCCTGTCCTGATTTCCGCAGTTCGGCAAGCCGGGTCAGGATGTCTTGCAACTCTTTTTCGGGAACCGCCGGGTTCCTGCGTAACTCAGACAATGCCCGTTCTATAGCCTCCAGTCGGGAAAGGGTTTCCTCGCGTCCGGCTGGCGTCACCTGCGCTTCCTGCTTCTCCTTCAGTTCCGTGACCATGGAGAGAAGCCCCTCTAAAATCAAATTTTCTTCCATATCCGTTTACAGTTTAAGTTGTCTTTTCTTTTTCTTCTTCTTTTTTCTCAGACTCCAGTCAATTTCTTCGTCCGATGGAGCAGACGGCGAAACATCGAACAAGCTGAACAAGCCGCCCATTGAAGGGCTGTCGTTCCTTTGCGGTGTTTGCTCAGGCTCCAAAATAGGTGCGGAAACTATCTGCTGGCGGCTATTTTCTACGGTATCCATTCCTGCGTTCCCGAAATGCTTATCCAGTTTGGAGAAGCTGAAATTGCGGTCTATTTCCGAACCTTTGAACGTATAGGCACCTTTGGTGAAGGAGATGCCCTGCACCTCGTCTGTACGCCCTTTATACTTGAAGCGGATGCCGATGCCCTTTTCTGCCAGCCGCTCCTGTAACTGCCGCCAACTTTTGGACTTGCCGATTTCATTCCTCACAGCCGTGTAAATCTCGTATTTCGACTTGTCCGGCTCTTTCAGGCGATGCCGCTTAACCAGTTCCTTGCCTTTGGCGAAGTATAGCCCGTGCTTGGCTTTCAACTTCTTGCACACCTGCTCGTTGCGGTACATGTCGTTCCTGTCCGAGATGGTCTTGCCGTTGTTGTCTATGCGATTGAACACGATATGCACATGCGGATGCTCCCTGTCTTGGTGGCGCACGATGATGTACTGCGTATCGGTGATTTTCATCTCGCGCATATACTCTTGCGCAAGTTGTATCATCTTCTCGTCCGTCAGCTTGGGCGCATCGTTTACCGAATAGCTCAGCGCGATATGTCCGACTGGCTTGCCCAGACGGGGATTCATGGAGGCTTGCGTGCAGAAGCAGCGGATGATGTCCTGCCTGCTTTCCGCCAGTACTCCGTCCGCATGGAGCAAGACCGCCTGCTGCTTGCCCAGCACGTAGTCCACACAGCCCTTAAACCCGCTTCCTTTCCTTATTTTTCCAATCATCCGACAAATGGCTTATGATTTCCACTATCCTGTTCTTAAGTTTCACCAGTTCGACCGCCACTTTCGCAAAGCCTCCGGCATTTGCCCGGTGCGCCAGCTGGTTGATGTTGTTCGCTTCGCCTGCCAGTTTGCGGAGGATGTCCGTATCCTGCCTGTTCAGCCGGGGCGTTATCTCTGCCGACACGACAGCCTGCCGCACATACTCGCTGACACGCAGCCCGGCTTCTGATGCCCGCTTCCTAACGGCGTAATACTGCAACTCGGTCAGCTTCGTGCTGACCACACGTCTTTGCTTGTCTATCCGGTTCTTTGCCGGACGACCGCCTGATTTGTTCCTTGTATCTGTCATACATTTTTGTCTTTGGAAGTTGTCTTGAAAATTGCGACCGACGGGAGCGGTTTCCTTTGCGGGGAGCAAAGCAAGGCGGTTTCGGTCTACCGAAACATAACCTTGCTTCCCCTAAGAAACGTCTGCCCGTTGGTCACAGTGTCTATCTCCGCAAGGTTAGATTCCTCTGCCTTTCTTCTGCCTTAGCACCGGATTCTGTCCGTTTTTCTGTTCCTGTTTCCTGCCGCACAGGTAATCGTTCAGGTCGGAATATCCCCGGTAATTGTGTGAGAAATCCCGTACCCGATAGGAGTATTCCGCTGTGATGGCTTGCGTTGTCCGGAAGCCTGCCTCGTCATTGTCGAGCAGGCAGTGGATGCGTTCATACTACCCCAATGCGTCAATGGCTTTCTGTACATTGGCGGTGGAGTTGAGTATGACGTAATCCTGCCTGTCAAGGTTGGGCATGGCAGGGCAGTTCTTTGTCCTTAGCGTGAGGAATGAAAGATAGTCCATGAAGCCCTCGAACACCAGGCACTTCTCCCTTGGTTCGCCCTCTTGCCGGATATGGGTGATGTCTTTCGGTGCGATGCAGCCTTTGAAAAAGGAGTTGCGCACCTCGTAGCCGCCAGCCACATTCGGGAAACCGATGGCGAAGTAGGGCTTGCCGTCATGAGTGAAACGCAGTTCCCTACATTCTCTTTTTGCCAGTGTAAGGTCAATGCCACGCCCCTGCAAGTAACGGAGCAATGCCGGATGGGTGAGGTCACGGACTTCCAAATGTTGAAAACTCGGTGCCGACCTTTGCTGCCGAAAAGAAAAACTGACCGGGCGGACATGCTGTGCCTGTTCTGCTATCCGGTTTAAGAGGTACGGCAGATGGTCGGAACAGTAAAGTTCCTGTGCCAGTGCGATGATGTTGCCGCCTTTGCCAGCCCCGAAGTCATACCATTGTTCCCGTTCTGTGTTTACTTTAAAGGATGCTTCATGTTCCTCCCTCAGTGGCGATTTGTACCATAGATTCGCTCCCTGCTGCTTGACGGGTGAATATCCCAGACTGTGCAGGTAATCGGTGATGGGTATTTTCTTTGCTTCTTCAATGTTCATAATGCAAACTTTTTAGTGGATGATGAATAATTGGGATGTGTACCAGTCCGGTTTAGACCTTCATATATACGCCCGTACTGTACCGGACTTGATTGCCGGGAGTGACGGGAAACGGGAAGTCTGTTCCCCTTATATATATGTCCGAACTAAACCAAACCTGTTTTAGTAGTGAAAATCGGGATTGTAACGGTATCCCTTTCCTTCCTTTACAATCATACGCTTGTTCACGAGGAACGTGTTCAATGCCACGAGGACATTGCGTCCCCGCTCGTAGCCGATGCTTGCATAGCCCTGCTTCAACGCCTGTATGACGTTGGAATAGCCCTGCACGGTGCGCTTGCCGAAACCGTTTTCCAACGCCGTGCGGTGCTGCTGTTCAGTCAGTTCCGTAAGCGGGAAACTTTTTTCCTGCTTGGGCTGCTGGAATACATAGCCGTCCACGACTTCGGGCAATGCGCTGTCGTTGATGCGGAAGGCGAAAGGCTCGAAGTCCCGGTCGCGTATATGTGCCGCCTTTACCTCGCTGATGTTCCCGTCCTGCGTGCTCTTGGTGATTTGCAGGACGGTTTCCGCCTTGTTGTTCAGTTCCGTGCCGATATGTCCCCTCGTATTGTCATCCCCCTTGTTCAGATGCAGCACGGTATGAATGTGCAGGTTGTATCCGCTTGACCAGCGCATGAGCAGGTTTATCAGGTCGGTCGATTCGCTGGGGCTGTTGATGTCATACATCAGGTCGCGGATGCCGTCAATGATGAGCAGCCCCACTTCGGGCATGTTCTCCAGCATATACTCGATAATCCGCTTCCGCATGTCAGGGGTCTGTTCCCTGAGCACGATGAAAACAAAGTCGTCCCTGTCCTGGTCGGTCGGCAGTCCGGCAAGCCGCAGGATGCGTTCCATCACCTTGTGGCAATGGTACCTGCTCTGTTCGGTGTCCACATAAAGGATTTTCCGTTTGTCCGGAGGCAGGCACGCCGAATAGTGCAGCACCTCGTCATTTGTCAGTGCCGCTGCAACGATGGCGGAGATGTTGAACGTCTTCTTGCTTTTCGCCTTGCCTGTGGAGGCGCTGAAGTTGCCCAGCGTCCCGATGGTGGAGCCGTTCACCCAAAGGATTTCAGGCGGCACATCGTAAGTGTCCGTCACTTTCAGGCGGATGCTTTTCCAAAGGGCAGCAAATTCTTCCTTCTTCATGATGGTGTCCCCTTTAGCCTCCGTGCTTTTCTTGTTTTCCATGGGCTTTACTTCTTTAAGGGACGGTTGAGAACATACTTCTGCGCTTCCTGCTCTATCTACGTTTTGGTCTTTACCGGATTCTGGCGGAGCCATGCTTCCAGTTCGGACTTCTCAAAATAAAGCATCTTCCCCTGCAGCTTGTAATGGGGAATCAGATTGCCCGAAGTCAGCTTGTAAAGGTAACTTTTGGACAGGTTGAGGAATGTGCTCGCTTCATCAAAGCTAAGCACGTTCTTGGTTAGGAACAACATTCTTTCGAGTTCTTCCACTCGCATTTCCAAAGTTTTTTCCATATTGCTTGAAACTTTTTGGTGAAACAATATGAAGGTGCGCACCCTCGTTTTATTTTTGATGGAGCAAAAATCGGCATCCTCCAAAACATCAACACATAAGTTACGGGTAACTCACGTGAAATATTTTTGTTTTGACCTATGCCGACATGCCGCATCGTTTTGTTAACGGGGGCAAAGTTAAAGGCTTGGAAATGAAGTCTAATTGAGCTTTGTTTGACCGCTCAGACTATGCTCAACCTTTTTGCAGTTGCTTGATGTATTTGTCTATGAGTTCGTATCCTTTCGGGTAGATGCACTTCACGTTGTCTGTCGCGCTCGACAAGTCGCTGCGTGTGAGGTATTTGTCTTTTATCTTGGCAAGTACCAGCTTGTTGTTGGCTATGACGGACTGCCACTCATAAGCGATATAGTTGTAGCAGCTAAGCTGCATCATCAGATAAGCCAGCAAGCGGTTGTTGTTGGACTTCAATACCCCGTTCAGTTTGCAGGCGAAGAAGTCCGAAAGGATTTTCGGGGTGATTGTCGTGGTGAATATGTGCGCTTCGTTGATACATTCGACCAACAGTTTGATTTGTTGCGTTGTAAGGACTGATTTGAATGGATTGGATTTCCCGACTATCTTGGTCGGCTCAGGCTGTGCCTTCTCTTCTTCTTTTGGCTGTTCTTCTGATTTCTCATCCAAAGGAACAGAGGCATGACTGGCGTCCTCCGATTGTTGGAGGTATTCCAGATATTGGGTCTGCATGACAAGGCGCACAATGGAAGAAAAGAACGGAAGCTGCTCATCATAGCAAGTGGAAGATTGCAGGTATTTGTCCATATCAAAAGAAGAACATTGGAACGAAATATATTTTTTCCGCTCGTCAAAAGAGAGATTCTCGAAGAAACCGCTTTCCCAAAGGAAGTCCGGCATCAGTATGTCAAAACGTATATTGTGCAGGGCACGGTTCTTTTGGCATAGGGATACAAGGTTCTCGGTCACGTTGAAAATTTCTTGCCGGATGTAGTCATTCATTTGCGCTTCCGTCAGGTATTCACGCTTTAAGGCAAGCGCATTAGTTTTCATCCCGTATTCATGGGCAACACATTTATCAAGTAACTGCTGTATCTTTTTGAAGTTGGTTTCTCTGAAATCTTCCATATACGTTGTGCATTAAAATCGGTTTGGGTTACAAAGATAAGTGATGGATACCGTTTTCAAAGCAAACAAAAGCAGGAGAAAGGAAGAAATATGCAGCATCTTTGTTAATAAAGCATAAATATAAGGTTGCTAAAACGGCGAAAGTACTCTTTCTTTTTCTTTTCGTCAGGAAGTACACTTTTAGTACGCCCGATAAAAAGAAAAACCCTTGATAATCAGTTGATTACCAAGGGTTTGAAGTACCCAGACCCGGGGTCGAACCGGGATGGATTTTACTCCACTGGTGTTTGAGACCAGCGCGTCTACCGATTCCGCCATCTGGGCATTCCGTTGAATTGCGGTGCAAA
>NZ_NFJA01000109.1:0-11133 GCF_002159615.1 Bacteroides sp. An279 | reverse complement strand
AGTTTTTCTTGGCTTGATGTGTTCGTTTTCGTGTGTGCTTTGGGCGATTTTTTGGTCCTTTCCGCTTCTGTTCTTCGTCAGATAGCCCGCTATCTTCCTCATCACAGAAACAAAAAATGCCTCGAAAACTCATCCCCAATCATCGCACGATAAATTCAGAACAGTTTCTTATTTGTAACTTATAATGTGTCGGTATGGAATCCCAACTTGAGGAGTAAAACCGCTATGTGTACGTAGGATACAAGGTTTTATGATATGGCAGTTCTTGGTCACAACGATGTAAGATTTTACTCAATAATGCCAATCAGGAGTTAAAAGGGAGTTATAGGTAGTTATCGCCCGCCAATGCGGCTGGGAGTTAGAAGCCAATACCTTTTGCACCGCTTTCAGAAGTAAAGCTATTGGCTTTTAACTCCTGAACGAAGTGATAACTCCTGTGAAACATAACTACGTTTAACTTCTGATTCGCATAAATAATGATTTTGTAGTGCATAAATAGTACATATATTGTGCAACAGACATTGTTATTTGAATGAAAAATAGTAATATTGCATTTGAATAACAATATAGGGAATGAAAAACATCATTCTAAATCAACGCAAGGAACGTGATGGACTGGTCGTTTTGAATATATGGATGTCCTGACGCATTTTAGAAGTATAGAAGAACTGACGAAAACGCTTTCACGTGAGCAAAGATTGCTAAGTGAGATGTTTGGGAAGCGGAAGCTTATGAAGTTTCCGTCGGGGCTTGCCATTGACCTTGTCGGAGGAAATGAACAAAGATTGAGAAAGCTGGTTGATTATGGTGTGCTGGTGGAATCCGGAAATGCGGTTGAGATTGAGAGCGACTATCTGAACTTCTTTGAGGAAGTGCTGAATGTCAATGAGGAAATTAGCGTATTAAGCGTACAGGAATGTATCAACACCCTGAAAGAGAATATCGGTTATTTCTTGCAAGAGACGAATCCCAACCGCAAAGCCGGATATCAGGATAGTGTGCGGCAACTTTTAAAGAAGACCGGATTCAGGACCCTGAAGAATGTGGTGGATTTGAAGCGTAATATGGACAATGCCTATAAGCAAGAACCCAATTATGTCATCAAAAAGAAGAAACTGGAGAATCTGGATGAAAAGAGCCATAGCATTCGTGCCATGATACGTGAATGTGAAAAACTGATGGATAATGAACACGCCTTTTTCATCATGGCCAATGATCCGCACATGGCAAAGACCTGTAGCGATGTGAAACATGATTTTGTAGAAGCCTATCATGCGCTAATGGAAATTGACAGACAGATTATTTCCTATATCAATCAGATAGACCTGCAAAATCAACTTTACAAAAAGATACGGAAGTTGAAGTTCCTGCAAGATCAGTTGCTTATCAAGACCGATACGAACCTTGTAAAAGTTCTGGAAGAAAGGAATCCTCTTTGGATGGAATCCCGCCAATATAATAAGATTCGCCTGTCTTTAGAAATGCTAAGGGAAAACGATCAGGTAGTAAAGTTGCTGAGACGAATTGCTGAACGGAATGGGGTACAGAAAACAGCCAGAACGGAAGCCGGGCCTCTGGCAGAGGAAGACTTGCAAGAACATATCCGGCAATTGAAGGAGGTGGATTCTGCCGAAGTCTGGAATGCATTTTTAGCATCAAGTTATAATCTGTTTGAATTCATTCTGAGGTATGACTATAAAGTAAAACGTAGCATAGAAGAACATGCTACCCTCTTCTGTCAGTTGGTTATCTTGCATCCTGATGAATGCCGGATAACAGGCGAATATGCAATTTATCAAGACATTGAATATCCTATAATTTATGCGAAATAATACTCAAAGAATATACGAGCGGTTAAGCCGGGGAGAGTTTCTTTCGGTAGACAGTGCAGATGCCTCTGTCCGTCATCTGTATGAGGATATCGAGGAGAATTTGGAAGATTATACAGAATACTTCAAGGAAATCGGTCTGCAACTGGAATCTGGTAATGGTTACTTCTATTTTTCAAGAATAGGAGAGGGTAAACAGACGATAGAGCAGAAATTGGACAGCTTTTCAAAATGGCTTGACTATCTGGATTTTCTGAAATGCTATAATCAGTCATTTGCTGCAGGATATCAGTTCCGCAAAAGTCATTTGACAGAACAGATCAGTCTGGATATCGAACTGAAGGAAAAGGCAAACCGTTTGTTCAAGAAATACGGTGTGGGGTCTAATGTTGAAATAGTAAACAAACTGCTTCAGGAAATGCAGAACATGGGCTTTGCAGAGTGTATCAGCGAACTTGATGAGACCTTTAAGGTTACTTCGGCATTCCGCTATGTCGAAGAATTGGTTGAAATAATTCAAATTGCAAATGAAGATGAAATACCTGAATAAGATTATTTTTATCAATAGTGCCAATATTCCGTATGCAGAGATATCTGTAGACGGGAATGTGCATTTCACAGGGACTCAGGGTGTCGGTAAAAGTACGGTATTGAGGGCACTGCTGTTTTTCTACAATGCGGATAAACAGCATTTGGGTATTCAACAGGGACAGAAATCGTTTGATGAATTTTATTTTCGCCAGTCAAACTCTTATATACTTTATGAAGTGATTCGAGACAATGGCGCATATACGATACTTGTCGGCAGATATCAGGGACGCGCTTCATGGCGGTTTATTGATGCACCTTATCAGCGTGAATGGCTGATAGACGATGACAAGCAGGTATTGAGTGACTGGGTGAAGATTCGCGAACGTATAGACAAAGACGTAGCTGTTTCTGCAAGAATCGAGTCTGGTGTGATGTTTAAGGATATAATCTTCGGCAACACTCATGACCATAAATATGCGCGTTATGCACTGGTGCAGAGCTCGCATTATCAGAATATCCCACGAAGCATTCAGAATGTCTTTCTGAATACCAAACTTGATGCGGACTTTGTAAAGAATACGATTATACAATCCATGACTGATGAGGATTTGCCGATTGATTTGCAGACCTACAGACGACTTGTTACAGATTTTGAGCGGGAGTATGACGAGATAGACTGTTGGTTCCGGCAAACACGTGATGGCAGTTACCCTGTGCGTCAGCAAGCATTGAAGATAGCTGAACAGGGCCGTACAATTGTAGCACTCGACCAGCAGTTGTCTGACGTATGGCACATGCTCAATCATGCTGTAGCTTATAGTGAAAAGCATATACCTCTTTTGGAGATAGAAGCCGCAGAAGTTGAAGCGGACATAGAGAAAGAGCATAACCGTGAAAAGGAACTTACGGCAGAATATGATAAAGAAAAAGACGCACTCAATCAGGACCTTGGTGCCCAAAAGGGTAAATTGAAGGAAATAGCACAGGCAAGAAAGTATTTCGCTGACGAGGGTATTGATGACAAACTCGCTCTTGCCGGTCGTGAGTCTGCTATCAGACAGGAGGCTGCTGATAAACAAACGCTATTGGATGATTTGTTGAAAGCTTATGCATCGATAGAAGAAAAGTACAACATTGCAAGAGGTAAACTGGAAAATGCACGTCAGGCGTTTGGGAACATGCAGAAAGAAGCATATTATCAGAAACAGACCGAACTTCAGATAAAGCGTAAGAGCTTGGAAGAAGAACGTACCAGAAACAGGAATCAGGTTATGGAGACTTTCAACAGCTGGCGACACGACTCTGACGAACGTCTGCAAATGTTGTTGACCGAACAGAACAGGACTGAAAATGCGCTGAAGGAACTCCGGCATTGGCATCCCAAAGCTACTGAAATAAAGCAAGTAGATGAGGAACTGCAACAATTGAATTTTACGGAAAAAGAGAATGCGGCCCAACAGACAGCGGTAAAAAATCTGATTGCCCGGATTACTGCCGAGTATGAGATGAAAGAAACGGAGATAAAACAAGCCTCTCAGCGTGAGCAGGAACGTCTTGACGCTGACCGTACACAAATGCGTGAACAAATCGCGAAGATTCATGATTTATTGGATCGTTTAGACGGTTCTCTTTACAAGTGGCTTTGTGAAAACGCTGAAGGTTGGGAGAACACGATAGGCAAAGTCGTTGACGAAGAGAGGATTCTATATGCTCAAGGGCTTGACCCTCAGTTGGACACTGTGGCTAATGGCATGTTTGGCGTAAAGTTAAACCTGGATAATATTGCCTCTGTGCATCGTACGCCTGATGAATATAGATTGGAGAAGAATAACCTGGAAGAGCAGGTACGGCAGATTAACCATCAGCTTGCGCAATTGCCTGTTACTCTTCAGGAAGAGATAGCTAAACTTGGCAAGAAATATGCTGTACAGGTCAATCCGCTTCGTCAGAAAATGACATCGTTGAAGGTGGAAGAAGAACAGGTGCCAGCCAAGCGGCAGAACCTGCAAAACCGCAGGCATAAGCTGGAGATGGAAGAACAGGAACAGATTGCCCGAGAAAAAGATGTTCGTGAACATTCCTTTAATGAGGCAGTACTGCATGTGAATTCGGAGAAAGAGGCGCGCAATAAGCATGAATTGAAAAATAAAAAGGACCTTAAGGAGCTCGATTCATCGTTTAACAAAGCAGCCAAAGCACTCGATGAGGAATTGCGTATTTTCAAGGAGTCGCAAGATGCTGTAGCGGCCGAACGTAATCAGGAATTCGTTGCACAGAAGCAACAACTCAACGAACAGCAGAAAGCCGAACTTGCAGGCAAGGGCGTTGATACGAACCTGCTCGAGCAATACCGCAGGGCTTTAAATGATTTAAAGGCTCTGTTGATGAGGATTGATGAAGAACGTTCAATTGTTATCAGATATCGCGACACAGAGCAAAATCTTTTTGCCAAGGAGCCGGAAATCAAAAAGGCAATTAAGACTATAGAGCAGCGGCTCGCCATGATACGTCAGCGTTATGAAGACAGGCGGACACGTATCGGGAAAAAATGTAAAGAAATGGAAGAGCGCCGGAAAAAGGTTCGTGGTGAACTGACGCATAGGAGAGAAGGCTTGATGTTTTATCATCAGATGGTAGAAAATGAGCATCTGGTGCCTGATGCTTTCCTCTCTGATGACAAGATGAAGAAGACCGAGTTGGATTGTCAGCAACTTTTAAGTCAACTTCGGGGCACAGTCAATCAGAAGCGTGAATCGATAGACAAGCTTAAATCCATAGTTGTCAGTTTCAACCGTAACTTCAAGCCCCAAAATGCTTTCCATTTCAATACAATGCCTGTAACAGACAATGACTATTTGGAGATTGCAGCGGATTTGCAGGACTTTATGGACAATAATAAAATCGAGGAGTTCCGCAGACGTACCAGCGAGCATTATAAAGATATTTTGGGACGTATCTCGGCGGAAATCGGTTCACTGATGAAACGCAGGTCGGATGTGGATGGGGTGATACAGGATATAAACCGTGATTTTATAGAAAAGAATTTTGCAGGAGTAATCAAGAGTATTGAACTCAGGGCAGATGAATCATCTGACAAACTCATGAAACTGCTTATATCCATTCACGATTATGCGGTAGAGAATGCTTTTTCTATCGGCGAACTGAACCTTTTCTCAAATAATAATCGGGATGAAGTGAACCGTAAGGTCGTAGATTATCTGAAGAGCCTGTCTCATCAGTTGCAGAACGAACCGAATCGTCCGACTGTATCTTTGGGGGACGCTTTCCGTTTACAGTTCCGTGTGAAAGAGAACGACAATGACACCGGCTGGGTTGAACGTATTAATAATGTAGGATCGGATGGTACGGATATTCTTGTGAAAGCAATGGTTAATATCATGCTCATCAATGTGTTTAAGAAAAAGGCTGCCAAAAAAAGTGGTGATTTTATCGTACACTGCATGATGGATGAGATAGGTCGCTTGCATCCTACCAATATAAAAGGCATTCTGCAGTTTGCCAATTCACGCAATATCTATCTTATCAACAGTTCACCTACATCGTATAATCCATACGACTACCGCTATACATACCTGTTAAGTAAGCATGGAGTAAGGACAAGGGTAGAGAAATTGTTGAAACGAATAAATTAATCGGATAATATGGCACTAAGTGCGCCTATACAGGCATTGTTAGCCGGTGAACTGGTTGCCGGGTCGAGGCTGAACAGTAAGTTGCTTGATGAGCTGTTGGCAGAAGGTCTGCTGTTGGTTGTATCACGTGGCTCAAGAAAATCATATCGTGCCCGTGATGCTGAGGCGCTGAAAAGATTTCTTGTAGATAAGGATGAGCGTTATCGCCTTCTCGAAGTAAATGCTTCAGATTCCCGTGCCACAATGGCTGCGGAGACAGGAAACTCCAAACTCGTCATGGTCCGTTCCTGTCCGGGATTTCCTGTAAACAGTTATGAACCTATTGAGTGTTTTCTTGACGAAAAACCGTTGGTGGTAAATCCGCAGGAAGGGAGTTTTCTTTTTGTCTCGGACTGGGAGAAGTTTACAATTCCGGAAGATGTAGTAGTGATTGGTATAGAGAATATGGAAAATTTCAGAATGATTCGCAGGCAGCGGACACTCTTTGATAGATATCTTCATAATCATGCTCTTTCAGATAAAGTACTTTTCGTATCCAGGTATCCGCAATCGACCGACCTTAGGAAATGGCTGTGTACTATATCCAATCATTATCTTCACTTCGGTGACTTTGATTTGGCAGGAATAAATATTTTTCTCTATGAGTTTCAGCAATATTTGGGCAAAGAACGTTCTTCCTACTTAATTCCGGATGATATAGAATCCCGTCTGAAGTCCGGTTCTCGGAAAAGATATGATGAACAGTATTACCGTTTCAAAGACATTAAGTCGGATGTGTGCGAATTACAACAGTTGATAGATTTAATTCATCATGAGCGAAAAGCTTATGATCAAGAGGGTTACATATGTTGTAATCCGTAGAAACGGATAAGAATTGAAAGTTATAAAAATACAGTTCAGTAAGGATAGTCTTGCTGAGCTGTATTTTTGTCTAAAACTTGCAGCAGTTATTTAGGACTAGTCAATCCTTTCTCTCTTTTGAATTACAAAAAAAGACTCACCCAGAGCGCGCTGTTCTTATGGGAAGCGGGGTGAGTATGTAGTTGCAAATTTAGTTGATAGATTTCATATTCCAATGTTTTTCCTTGAATTTTTCTGGGCAAATGAATGGTATTGTGGATGTTCAATATAGGTAGAGAATCGGTGCATCTCAAATCAGTAGGTTATGTTTCTCCATAGCGAACATATGACATTTGCCCAAAAAGTAATTGAAGGTGATAACAATTTTGACAAAAAGACACAGATTTGTCGAAATTGTCATAAAAGGCATACCGAATTTTTGCAAAAAATTCGGTATAGAATCAGGTGGGAATATTTCTTATAGGCTTTGTGCATGACAGAAAGAAGTCATAGAAAACGGGAACAAACAAATTTTGCCATATATCCCAAAATGAACCGACATCAGACCATTACGGAGGGAAATCTTACCAAGGTTCGGAGGAAAATCTATATTTGACCTAAGGAAAAGAAGAATTTTCTGACTCTAGTTAGGTGCATTTCCTGAAATCTTTTATAATTTTGCCATGCAATTGGAAATTTATAAAGACACGATGCAACATAATAGAATGAACATATTATCAAATATATCATATCGAAGCACATCATGCTTTGAGCGTATGCCATATGTTCAAACTTCAAGCATTGAATCCTTCGATAAATTCAAAAGCGCTTTCCAACGAACATATTATAAACAGGCTGGGATATATTAGATGCAGATATCCCTCCAGAATTAATTGAAGCCGTTGGAAAGTCCTTGCCAAACTTTTCAACGGTTTTATTTTGCCCACTGGTGACGTTCGCATCATACGACCTTCTCCGTCATTTCCGTCCATGGGTATTAGATTTTGTATGAACCGCGCAGTGATGCGCACAAAACTAAAGGAGATTATGAATTATAAATTTGACGGAAGCAGGGTGTTCTTTACATCCGACACCCACTTCAATCATACCAATATCATCAGGTTTTGTAACAGGCCTTTCAAGGATGTGGCCCATATGAATGAAACGATTATTTCCAACTGGAACCGCGTGGTCAGTCCAGATGATATCGTGTTTCACTTAGGTGACTTTTGTCTGGGAGGTTCTGCTGAATGGATAAACGTACTGAGCAGGCTGAATGGAAAAATCTATCTTATTATTGGCAACCATGACATAAAGAATCTGAGACAGGACTACAGGAAATACTTTGAACAGGTTGTGATGCAGATGTATATTGAGGTAGATAAGCAGAAGATCTATCTGAATCACTGTCCGTTCCTTTGCTATGGCGGTTCATACAATGGCACCTGGCAGCTTTTCGGACATGTACATACCAGCAGGCACAACACCGGGAAGGACGCTCCGAGGCTAAAGATGCTTTTTCCCACGCAGTATGATGTTGGAGTAGATAACAATGATTTCACCCCTGTCTCATTTGCACGGGTAAAGGCAATCATAGAGAAGCAGATAGAACAATCAAAGAAAGGAGAGCAATAAGATGAGGATACAATACATGAGCGATCTGCACCTGGAGTTCCAGGAAAACAGCAGATATTTGAAACATAATGAGCTGCCGGTTACCGGCGATGTACTGGTGCTGGTCGGAGACATATTCTACCTGAAAGACAAGGTGGCTCCACTGACAAAGTTCTGGAAATGGGCTTCAGAGAATTACCGACAGGTGCTGATTGTCCCCGGCAATCACGAATATTACAACTATTCGGATGTGATGGAACGGGGGCTGCAATGGCGGTGGATGTTCCGGGAGAATGTCGGCTACTATCAGAATCAGGTTGTTCGCATTGATGATACCGATTTCGTGCTGAGTACGCTGTGGTCACGGGTCAATCCGAACGATGAATATTTTGTATGGAAAGGCATGAACGATTTCCGTCAGATTAAGTTCAGTGGAAAACTACTACAGGTGGAGGAGTTCAACTGGATGCACGAGACCTGTATTGACTTTATTCGGAAAAGTATCAAGGAAAGTACGGCACCTCATATCGTAGTGGTTACGCATCACCTGCCGACACTTCAGGTAGTGGCTCAGCATCATAGGGATTCCGTGCTGAACAGCGCATTTGCCAGTGAATATGGAGAACTGATAGCTGACAGCCGGATTGATGCCTGGATTTACGGGCATTCGCATACCAATATCGGCACTGTGATTGGCGGAACCCGTATAATCTGTAACCAGATGGGATATGTTTTTGAAGATGAACACCTGATGAACGGATTTGATCCGAGCAAGTTTATTGAAATTTAATGGACATACAGAAATGTACGAAAGAAAGATCATAGATAGAAGGCTCCTTGCCGATTTGGCGAAGGAGGTTGGCTTGAACGCTTCGCATCTGGAGGCGTTGGGCGAAAGCCGCCAATGGGAGATTGCTGTTGATGGCGATATGTTGGAACGGCTGGTTGATATTCAACATCGGTTCGAGCGGTTGGCCGCAATGGGCGATGATGAATACCGGGGATTCTATATCGAGGTGCCGCGACCTACTCCGGAAGAATGGGGAGATGTTGAGGAGTTGATTGCTTTCGGGGAATATGACAGCCGGGAGGCGTTCTTAGCTGACTGGTTGGCATTCAACCCGATGGAGACCAGGTGGTTCCATGTTGCTTCGAACCGATACGTGGATTCCCGGTCAATCCGTGTTACGGACCGGAAGCGGATCAGCTTTATTATTACGAATGACTCCAAGTGCACGGATGCAGAGCCAGATAATACGTGGTGCAGAGAGAACCTGACCCGCCTCTTCAACTATCTGCAAAGGATGATTGATGTCGTTGTCTCGAATTCCGATGGGTTCAACGATTACGTGGCACATAACCTGCCGTACCAGCAGCGTACAGGACGGATTGCACAAAAGGTATTTAACCGCATAGTACCGAATTTCAAAATTGAGGTGGAAGATCGGGAAATGGCTATCAAGGCATTGGAGGAGTCGGTGCACTGGCATTCTGCCCCTCTTTTAGAAACCATGACCATCCGAAAGTATTGCACCTATTACCGCATTGCCAACGAGGTGTATGAGGCTTATCACCGGAAGCGTGGATTCAGGGGGCGTATCTATACAGATCCGCAGGATGTTCCGGAAGAATTGCGTGATGTAGTCTACTACAAGCGGAAGAAGTTCGGGGATGTAATGGAAATGTATGACATTGACAGTCCGGAGGATTTCATGCGGTTCGCAACTGACCATTACGGTGAACTTGGGCTTTCACGTCTGAATATCTTAGCTTCAAATGTTCAACCTCAGGGATGGAAGATTGTTGTTTCCAACAGTTACTCGTCCAATGTCGGGCTGGCTATTGAGGTGGCTACGGCTCTGTATAAGGCCGGGACACCGCTGCTGATATACGATGCAGAAAAGCTCCTGAAAATCCTGCTTGAAGAAGATTATGTGCGGCTGCTTCCCGACTCCTTTCACAACTATATGGGTTACCAGGAAGAGGGCACTGTCTATGAACTGCCGTGGAAATATGAATGTACGGACGATTCTAATTCGGTTCTGACTAAGGAGCAATATCAGGCGATTGTCTCTAATGTAGAATGGCAGGAAGTGGAGAAGCTTAGGGCTACTTAACTCTTATTTTTCATCGGCTGACGTACTTTGGCAATCTATTTGAAAATCGGTAGTATGCAAATTATCGGCACTGATTCGAAATAGTGCTGATAATTTGCTTGATTCTGATATTTGATAATATGATTCTTGACAACTTTCAACAGCCAGGCATTATCCGATTCGATAGAACTGTCCACAACCATATGGTTTATCAGGAGGAAGAAGCTGTTAATGGGCTATCATGTGAATATACATGTAGTGACAGACGGCAGACGTTTAAGTGATGAGGATGTTTTTATAATATTCCAATCAGAATATCAGTAAGCATTTGAACAAATGCACCTTTTACACTTTAAGGTTTTGTTGTAGCTTTGCGATAGCAAATACAATCAAACCTCAAGTATTATGAACAGACTAGAATTTGAAGAATTAGAACTGCAGTTACAACAAAGCGGACTGCCGGGATGAATGCCATCCTTTATATCAACAAGACCGGCTGCCAGTGGCGTATGCTTCCTTCTGACTTCGCCCCTTGGCAAACCGTCTATTACTACTTCCGCAAGTGGAAGC
>NZ_NFJA01000108.1:0-11145 GCF_002159615.1 Bacteroides sp. An279 | reverse complement strand
GTGTGCTTTGGGCGATTTTTTGGTCCTTTTCGCTCCTGTTCTTCGTCAGATAGCCCGCTATCTTCCTCATCACAGAAGCGGAAATGCCTCAAAAACTCATCCCAAATCAGCGCACGATAAATTCAAAACAGCTTCTAAATCCGTGTAATCTGTGGTGAAAAAACAAATCAGAACTCGCTGGTGAAATGAAACTTGATGTGCTTGAAATCATTCTGAGCCATTTGTAGCACATATCCGCTGTCGGCAAGGAAGACATCACGCCCTTCGCGGTCTTTTGCCATATACTGGAACTTCCGTTTCTTGAATGCTTCCAGTTCGTCCATATCATCGCTTTCTATCCAGCAAGCCTTGTACAGGCTGACCGGCTCCCAACGGCACTTTGCGTTGTATTCGTTCTCCAGACGATACTGGATTACCTCGAACTGCAACTGCCCTACCGTGCCTATCAGCTTACGTCCGTTAAACTGATTGATGAACAATTGCGCCACGCCTTCGTCCATCAATTGGTCAATACCCTTATTTAATTGCTTGGTCTTCATCGGGTCTGCATTTTCGATGTACTTAAACATTTCAGGCGAAAAACTGGGCAATCCCTTAAAATGCAACTGTTCGCCTTCGGTCAGCGTGTCGCCAATCTTGAACGTACCGTTATCCGGCAAACCGATAATATCGCCTGCCCACGCTTCATCTACTGTGGTCTTGCGCTGAGCCATAAATTGAGTGGGTGAAGAAAAACGCATTGTCTTGCCTTGCCGCACATGCAAATACGGCGTATTTCGTGTAAACTTACCCGAACATACCTTACAGAAAGCCACGCACGAACGATGGTTAGGGTCAATGTTTGCCGTAATCTTAAAAATGAATCCGGTAAATTTAGGCTCGTCGGGCATTACCACACGTTCCTCTGCCTGTACCGGCCGGGGACTGGGAGCAATTTCCACGAAGCAGTCCAACAATTCCTGTACGCCAAAATTATTTAATGCAGAACCGAAAAATACAGGTGCCAGTTCACCTTTCAAGTATTCATTGACATCAAATTCGGGATATACGCCTTCTATCAATTCCAAATCGTTGCGGAGCTTTTCAGCCAAAGGAGCGCCGATGTGGTTATCAAGCTCTTCGGTATGGATATCCACTTCCACCTTCTCCGTCACCACTTGCTTGGAAGGCTGGAACAGGTTCAGCTTCTTCTCATAAATGTTATACACACCCTTGAAACGCGGTCCGCTTTCGATAGGCCAGGTCAAGGGACGCACATTGATAACGAGTTCTTCTTCCAGCTCGTCCAGCAGGTCGAACGGGTCTTTAGCCTCACGGTCCATCTTGTTGACGAAAATAATCACCGGCGTGTTGCGCATACGGCACACTTCCATCAGCTTGCGTGTCTGCGTTTCCACACCTTTCGCCCCGTCCACCACGATGATTACGCTATCCACCGCCGTAAGCGTACGGTATGTATCCTCCGCAAAGTCCTGGTGACCAGGTGTATCAAGGATATTTACTTTGTAATCCCGATAATCAAACTCCATCACCGATGTAGTGACCGAAATACCACGCTGCTTCTCAATATCCATCCAATCGGAGGTAGCGGTTTTCTTAATCTTGTTCGATTTTACAGCACCTGCCACCTGAATCTGCCCTCCGAAAAGCAACAGTTTTTCCGTCAACGAAGTCTTACCGGCATCCGGATGTGCAATAATCGCAAATGTTCTTCTTCTTTCTATTTCCTGATTTGCCATATTTCTTATTTTTCTACGATATCAGTCTAAATCCAATTCCCCTTTTTTCTCCTTTATATAATAACCGGCAAGCATAGCCAGCAAATCACTGATTGCTTTCACCGCCTTCTGCGTATCTTCACTCACCTCTTTCTTTTGCAGTTTCAGCATCCATACGCCATACATGGCATCGAAGCATGTCTCCAGTTCAGGCACGTCCCTGTCCGCCCCCTTTGCCCGAAGCTCTACGATAAAAGGCAGAGCCTTGTAATAAGCTGCGCTATAGTAAGGGAATTTAGGCGAGCGGAGCAAACGCAGATGCAGGTCGGTCAGCCATACGATGATGTTCTTATTGATTTGCAAATGCCCCTTCTGCATCACGCCTTCATCGTGCATCATATTAATCAAGTCTTCATACCATTGCGTCAACTCTTGCCTTTGCGGGTCGGTCAGAGAAGGATACGTGTCGACGACATTCCGCCGTATCTGTCCGATATCGCAACCGTTGGCACGAATCAAGTCTTCCACCTGCCACATATAGAGCAAGTATTCTGCAATATTCTGTTGTTTAAGTTGTCGGGAAATATACATATTCTTATCGTATCTGTCAAGAGAAAGATTTTCCGGTAGCAGCCAGCACGAATCCCACCATCGCCGCTACAATCACCGCCACACCAATGATACGGTTCAGCATCCAGATGCCCCTCACATTAAACCGCGTGCGCACCTTGTTCACAAAATAAGTGATGCTGAACCACCAGCTTACCGCTCCCATAATAATGGCAAGATAGCCCACCAGCTGGAAGCCGATAGGGCTACCCGGCATCACGAATGAGAACCGGGCAAAGAGTCCGATGAACAGGAAGATAATCAATGGATTGGAAAAGGTGACAAAAAAGGCGGTCACAAAATTGTGCAGGTAAGTTCCTCTTTTACCCGACGAAGGCCGAAGCGCCTTCACCGGATTACTCCGGAACGTATAAATGCCGAAAGCCAGCAACATGATACTGCCCACCACTTGCAGAAAAATCTGATGCTTCAGAATAAGCTCGTCCATAAAGCTCATGCCGTATCCCGTAAGCAACGCATAGCAAATATCGCTCAGTGCCGCCCCCAGTCCTGTCACAAAGCCAAACCAGCGTCCTTTATTCAATGTACGCTGAATACAAAGAACGCCCACAGGTCCCAGCGGAGCGGAAACCACCACTCCCACTATAAACCCTTTTATCAACAAATCCAGTATCGTAACCTGTTCTATCCAATTCATAGTGCAAAGATGCTACTTTTTTGCGAGATTACCTACGATTTCGGCTGTAATTCTTTTACAACATGAAAGCCTAAGCCAAAATCCAATCTTTCCTACCCCCGTCCAGCGACCTCCCATACAACGAATATGCGCATCCATAAGGATAATATATGCAATCTTCCACACATACGTTTTCATCGGGCCACGCATATACTTCCAACGGCACATGCACTTATTTTCACCCACGCATAAAAACTCTTTCCCCACTACTCTTTCGAAAATATTTCCAGTCCACGTAGGAAATAATAAAAAATAAAGACTATCTTTGCCGGAAAGACAAATCATAACCATGACAGAAAGACTGAAAGAGATTAAAAGCAAGATTGACGATGGAGAGATTGACGCAGCCATCCAAGAACTGAACGAGCTCCTGGCCCAGCATCCGGACAATGCCGACTATGCCTACTACCTGCTGGGGAATGCGTTCCGCAAGCAAGGCGACTGGCAAGGAGCCCTGAACAATTATCAGGAAGCCATTGCCCTCAATCCCGACAGTCCGGCATCCGAAGCCCGGCGCATGGTGATGGATATCCTGGAATTTTATAACAAAGACATGTTTAATCAATAAGAATAAGGTAATTTTACTATGGCTAAGATGAAAGGTGTGGTAATCGTGAATACAGAACGCTGCAAAGGGTGCAACCTATGCGTGGTTGCCTGTCCGTTGCATGTATTGTCGCTTACCAAAAAAGTAAATCAAAAAGGATATAATTACGTACAACAGACCCTGGAAGACACCTGCAACGGTTGTTCTTCGTGCGCCATCGTATGTCCGGACGCTTGTCTGACAGTATACAGGGCAAAAGAAGCGTAAGTTTTTAAAAACAGGTAACCAGGTGACCAGGTACGAGTTGACTAGGTTTTAAATACCGTAGTAAAACAATTCCAGACCTAGTCAACTAGTACCTAAGACCTAGTCAACTATAAAAATTTAAAAAGATATGGCAGAAGAAGTAGTTTTAATGAAAGGAAACGAAGCCATCGCCCGTGCGGCCATCCGGTTCGGCGTGGACGGTTACTTCGGCTATCCTATCACTCCCCAATCGGAAGTATTGGAAACTCTCGCCGAACTAAAGCCATGGGAGACAACCGGTATGGTCGTCTTGCAGGCAGAAAGCGAAGTGGCAGCTATTAATATGGTATATGGAGGTGCCGGAAGCGGCAAGATGGTAATGACTTCCTCCTCCAGCCCGGGCGTCAGCCTGAAACAGGAAGGAATCTCTTACATTGCAGGTGCCGAACTTCCGTGCCTGATAGTAAACGTAATGCGAGGAGGACCCGGACTGGGTACCATCCAGCCCAGCCAGGCAGATTATTTCCAGACCACCAAAGGAGGCGGACACGGTGACTATCATGTCATCGCACTGGCTCCGGCATCGGTACAGGAAATGGCCGATTTCGTAGGGTTGGCATTCGAACTGGCTTTTAAATACCGGAACCCGGCCATGATTCTTGCCGACGGTGTCATCGGACAAATGATGGAGAAAGTCGTACTTCCCGAACCTCGTCCGCGCCGCACCGAAGAAGAAATCATTGCCCAATGTCCATGGGCTACCACAGGACGTAAAGGACGCAAGCCCAACATCATCACTTCGTTGGAACTTGACCCTGCGGTAATGGAACAGCGCAACCTGCACCTGCAAGCCAAATACGCAGAAATAACGGCACATGAAACCCGTTATGAAGAAATAGATTGCGAAGATGCCGAATACCTGATTGTAGCTTTCGGCTCATGTGCCCGTATCGCCCAGAAATCAATGGAGCACGCCCGCGAGGAAGGCATCAAAGTTGGCTTGTTCCGCCCCATCACCTTGTGGCCGTTCCCTGGAGAAGCCCTGAAGGAAAGAGCACGGCAAATGAAAGGCATCCTCGTCGTCGAACTGAACAGCGGACAGATGATTGAAGACGTCAAGCTGTCTGTGGAATGCCGCATTCCGGTCGAGCACTTCGGGCGCCTGGGAGGAATCGTTCCCGACCCGGATGAAGTCATCGAATCATTGAAAGAAAAACTCATCAACAACAAGTAACCGATTATGAACAAGATAAACCAGATCAGAACCGTACTGAACATTGTTTTTATGATAGGTGCAGTGGCTACTATCATCCTGTTCTTTACAGATGTCAACCAGACCGTATTTTTCTACGTATGTGCGACATCCATCATTATAAAAATGATAGAGTACGCGCTCCGATTCTCTCAACGTAATCGACAAGGAGGAAAACTATGACAAAAGAAGATATCGTAAAACCCGAAAACCTGGTTTACCAGAAACCTCGTTTATTGAACGACAACCCGATGCACTACTGCCCGGGATGCAGCCATGGAGTCGTACACAAGTTGATAGCTGAAGTCATCGACGAAATGGGCATGACTGAAAAAGCCATCGGCATCAGCCCTGTAGGATGTGCCGTCTTTATGTATAATTACCTGGACATCGACTGCCAGGAAGCCGCACACGGACGTGCACCCGCATTGGCAGGAGCCATCAAGCGCTTGTGGCCCGACCGCCTGGTATTCACATATCAAGGCGATGGCGACCTGGCATGTATCGGAACTGCCGAAAGCATTCACGCCCTGAACCGTGGTGATAACATCGCCATCATTTTTATCAACAATGCCATTTACGGTATGACAGGTGGACAAATGGCGCCTACCACTCTCGTCGGCATGAAAACCGCCACTTGCCCCTACGGACGTAATCCGGAAATCCATGGTTATCCGCTGAAGATGACCGAAATAGCAGCCACCCTGCAAGGCACTTGCTATGTCACCCGCCAGTCTGTGCACACCGTTGCAGCTATCCGCAAGGCGAAGAAAGCTATCCGCAAAGCTTTCGAAAACTCGATGCAGGGCAAAGGTTCCAGCCTGGTAGAAATCGTGTCGACCTGCAGCTCGGGCTGGAAAATGACTCCCGAAGCAGCCAACAAATGGATGGAAGAACACATGTTTCCTTTCTACCCGCTGGGCGACTTGAAAGATACGACGATTTGAGTTTTTAAGTTCTTGAGTTTTTAAGCTCTGCAATACTGACAGCATTTTATTTGCAAACTTAAGAACTATAGAACTAAAAAACTCAAGAACTTAAAGACTTAAAAACTAAAAAACTTAAAAACTCAAAACAATATGACAGAAGAAATCATTATAGCTGGATTCGGAGGCCAAGGCGTATTGTCGATGGGAAAAATCCTTGCCTACTCCGGTCTGATGGAAGGCAAAGAAGTGACCTGGATGCCTGCCTATGGCCCCGAACAACGCGGAGGAACCGCCAACGTCACGGTCATCGTGAGCGATGAACGCATATCTTCTCCGATTCTGAGCAAATACGATACCGCCATCATCTTGAACCAACCTTCTCTGGCAAAATTCGAAAGTAAAGTAAAACCTGGCGGCGTACTGATTTACGACGGCTACGGCATAATCAATCCGCCTACCCGCAAAGATATCCACGTCTATCGCATCAACGCCATGGACGAAGCCAACGAACGGAAGATGGCAAAGACTTTCAACATGATTGTATTAGGCGGACTGCTGAAAATCCGTCCCATTGTATCCATCGCAAGTGTGGTAAAAGCCTTGTACAAGACACTTCCCGAACGTCATCACAGCCTGATTCCAATGAATGAAGAAGCTATCCACATCGGCATGGACATCATCAAGGAAATGAAGTAACCCAGATTAAGGAATTGTTTTGAATATCCGCAGACATCCTATGTAGGGGCATAGCGCATACGTCCGAATGCATCAACTAATCCACGTGAATGTTTTGGGCGTATGCGATACGCCCCTACATGGCAATCGGGTGGAATGCGGATATTCAATAAAACTTTTTGGAGAAATTCAAAACAGCTTCTTAGATGCATTTGCCCCGTTTAACAATGACGAATATCTGCAAATCTGCCCCTAAGTTATCCCTTGTTTCGTTTTTCTTTTATATCTTTGTCCCCATTATGAGGAAGATACTTTTTATAGCAATCATAGCACTGATATGCGGCAAACTGTCCGCACAGAACACGTTATCCAACCAATTCGGAAGTTCGGCATCAGGTACAGACCGAGATATGTACGACCGGAACGGGAATCCGATAGACACAACCGCCGTTAACGATGCCAGCACCATTCCCATCGGGCTGACATCGTGGAAAATTGATGCCCGTTTCGGAAACCGTACCGAAGTGCCTGTCGATACTTTGCAGCATGGCTTCCAAAACACGAACGATACAGGAGGTCCTTACGGACATTATACCTATTTGGGGAACTTGGGAGCTCCCCGTATTGCTCATGTATTTTTCGACCGTAAAGATGCCAGCCAGTTCTTCTTTTTCGACCCTTACGATTACACTGTATTACAACCGCAAGACGTAACATACACAAACACCAAGTCGCCCTTTGTCAACTTGACTTATTATAAACAAGGTAGCAGCCGCGACGGAGAAGAACGTTTCAAAGCCTATTTTGCCGTGAATGCCAACAAACGGCTGGGATTCGGGTTCAACATCGACTATGTGTACGGACGAGGGAAATACGCCCACCAGTCAACAGCTTTATTCAACGGAAACCTATTTGCCTACTATCTGGGGGACAAATACAATATGCATTTCAGCTTCATCAACGACAACTTGAAGGTAGCCGAAAACGGCGGTATCACCGATGATCGTTACGTCAGTGCGCCGCTGGATATGGCTGAAGGAGGACGTACATACGCCAATAGCGAAATCCCGACCAACCTGAGTGCCATATGGAACCACAACACAGGATACCATGCTTTCCTGACTCATCGGTATAACTTAGGATTCTACCGTGACAATCCGGACGAAAACGATACAACCAACACACAGGTATTCGTACCTGTCACCAGTTTCATGCACACGGTGAAAGTAGACGTGGCAAGACGCCAATATATCTCACAAGATGAAACGGAGAACACGGAATACTTTCTAAATAATTTCTTGCCCGACATAGAACGTGACAAGACAGACTATCTGGCAGTAAAGAACACGCTCGGCATATCACTGCGCGAGGGATTCAACAAATGGGCAAAAGCCGGCCTTACCGCTTTCGTCACCCACGAATTCCGCCGCTTTACGATGACCGACACCATCGCCGGAACTCCCGGACAACGTATTCCTACAGATTATACGGAAAATGTCATTTCTGTGGGAGGACAACTCATCAAAGAACAAGGCAAAATGTTCCATTATAACGTAACGGGTGAATTTGCACTGATAGGCGAAGATGCCGGAGCATTTTCGGTGGAAGGACGCGGAAACATGAACTTCCGCCTGTTCAATGATACCGTCCGTTTACAGGCAAATGCCTATATCAAGAACCAAAACCCGACATTCTACTATCGTCATTTCCACTCGAAACATTATTGGTGGGACAATAACGACCTTTCGAAAATGATGCGTACCCGCATTGAAGGACAACTCAGCATTGACCGTTGGCGTACGCAACTGAAAGCTGGTGTAGAAAACATCACCAACTATACTTATCTCGATAACCTTTCGGTAAGTGACGGACAAGGCAGTAGCGGAGACGGAACTGGCAGCAGCAACGAAAGTGGAACCACAACTCATTACCTGAACAATCTAGGAGTAGCCCAACACTCGGGGAGCATCCAGGTATTCAGCGCATCGCTCCGGCAAGATTTCAAACTGGGTATTTTTCACCTGGATAACGAAGTGACTTACCAGACTTCAAGCAACCAAGACATCCTTCCATTGCCGAAACTGGTCTTGTACCATAACCTCTACCTCAGCTTCGGGCTGGCAAAGAAGGTTTTGAAAGTAGAAATGGGTGCCGACGTGCGCTATTTCACCGAATATTATGCCCCCGACTATGCGCCGGCAATCGGTCAATTCTATCTGCAAAACAAAGACACGCGCTACAAATTAGGGAACTATCCTTTAGTGAACGGTTACATCAACCTGCACCTGAAACGCACGCGTATCTTCTTGATGATGTACAACCTGATTCAAGGACAAGGGACCCACAGTTATTTCCTGGCTCCCCACTACCCACTGAATCCGCGTCTGTTCAAAATCGGCATATCGTGGAACTTCTTTGACTAAAAACCCGTACATTATGCAGAAAGGCAAACCCTTCATCCGATACAGCATCGTGGCAATAGTTATTGTTGCAGGATTTATTGTGTTCGGCACACAGAAAGAAAATAGTCCTGCCTATGCCCCTCGCGACTATGCCGAAATTGTCCAATCGGGCGTGTTGCGTGCAGTGACCGAATACAACGCTATCAGCTACCACATAAACAGAGACACGCTGCAAGGATTCGATTATGAACTGCTGAATGCTTTTGCCTCTGACAAACACCTGAAACTGGAAATAACTCCAGAAATGAGCTTTGAGAAACGACTTGCAGGTGTCACTAAAGGGAAATACGATCTTCTGGCGACAGGAACCGTTATCACATCCCAATCGAAAGACACATTGCTCTTTACCCGTCCGTTGACGTTAAGCAAACAAGTGCTGGTACAGCGAAAACCCGAAAACGAACAAGACAGCACTTATATCCGCAGCCAGCTCGACCTGGCACACAAACAATTGCATGTCATCAAAGGTTCTCCGGCATTGCTCCGGCTCCACAACCTTATCAGTGAAATAGCCGATACCATCTACATCCAGGAAGTGGAACAATACGGACCTGAACAGCTTCTTGCCATGGTGGCAGGAAAAGACATCGACTATGCCGTATGCGATGAAAGCATCGCCCGCTCTTTGCAGGAACGCTTCCCGAACCTTGACATCAATACAGCTATCAGTTTCACGCAATTTTATGCCTGGGGCGTAAACAAGCATTCGCCTGCCTTGCTGGATACCCTCAACCATTGGCTTGAACGGTACAGCAAAACCGCCTCTTACAAGAAACTGTACAACAAATACTTTTAATGACATCTCATCACAGAAGAAGAAGATACACAGATACTTTAGAGCCTGTTTTAATTCTCTCCATGTGATATACAAATATAGACCAATTAATAAGTTAACTGAAAAACAAAACTTGAAAACTATGCAATTAGACAAGGTAAACTGGGGATTCATCGGTTGTGGCGAAGTGACCGAAAAAAAGAGTGGTCCCGCTTTCAATATGATAGACGGTTCACGTGTTGTTGCCGTCATGAGCCGCGATGAAGAAAAAGTAAAATCGTATGCACACCGACACAACATTCCTCGCTGGTATACTGATGCGCAAGAACTGATAGGTGACGAGGATGTAAACGCCATTTACATCGCCACGCCTCCCTCTTCACATGCCACCTTTGCCATTATGGCCATGAAGGCAGGAAAACCTGTATACATTGAAAAACCTATGGCAGCCACCTACGAAGACTGTGCACGTATCAACCGCATCTCACAAGAAACAGGTGTACCTTGCTTTGTAGCCTATTATCGCCGCTATTTACCCTATTTCCAAAAGGTTCGTCAACTGGTAGAAGAAGGCAAGATAGGAAATGTCATCAATGTACAAATACGTTTTGCACAGCCTCCACGCGACTTGGATTATAACAGCACCAACCTGCCATGGCGTGTACAGCCCGACATTGCCGGAGGAGGTTATTTCTATGATCTGGCTCCCCACCAGCTGGATTTACTGCAGGAAATGTTCGGATGCATCCTGGAAGCAGAAGGATATAAGAGCAACCGTGGCGGACTATACCAGGCAGAAGACACCATCAGTGCTTGCTTTAAGTTCGAATCCGGATTGCCTGGTTCCGGCTCGTGGTGTTTTGTTGCTCACGAATCGGCAAAAGAAGACCGCATTGAAATTATTGGTGACAAAGGAATGATTTGCTTCTCTGTCTTTACCTACGAGCCTATCGGCTTACATACGGAACATGGACGTGAGGAAATCCTTCCACAAAATCCGTCCTATGTGCAGCTTCCGCTAATCAAAGCCGTAGTGGAGCATCTGCAAGGAAAAGCCATCTGTACATGCGACGGCATAAGCGCCACTCCCACCAACTGGGTAATGGACCGCATCCTGAACAAACTGTAAGAAGCTGTTTTGAATTTATCGTGCGATGATTTGGGATGAGTTTTTGAGGCATTTCCGCTTCTGTGATGAGGAAGATAGCGGGCTATCTGACGAAGAACAGGAGCGG